>JAHEKO010000085.1:7604-10891 GCA_024638355.1 Acidobacteriota bacterium | reverse complement strand
CGTCGCGTTGCTTGAGCCGGTAGTAGAGGGAGAAGTTGGTGCCGGCGCAGATCATGAAGAAGATGACGATCACGTCGACCAGCGGCGACTGGAACGCCGCAACCGAGGCGTTGCGCGGCGAGAAACCGCCGGTCGACATGGTCGAGAAGGTGTGCGTCAGGGCATCGTAGAGGTCCATCCCGACCAGCATCAGCAGCCCGGTCTCGACCGCGGTGAACAGCAGGTAGATCTTCCACAGGATCGCCGCCGTCTCGCGGATGCGAGGCTGCAGCGCCTCGGCCGACGGCCCTGGAACCTCCAGCTTGTAGAGGAAGCGGGCGCCGCTCTCGGCCTCTTGCCCGGCGGAGCCGAAGGGTGAAACGGCTCCTTGCTATCATGTCGCGGTCCAACAACCGTTCCACAAGTTCGGGAGGCAGCTTATGAAGGGCAGGGGAATCCCGGGGGCGCTCGTGTGCGCGTGCCTGTTCACCTCTTCACTGGCGCTGGCTCAGGGCAGCGGCGGCATCACCGGCACGGTGAGCCGCGAGTCGGGCGTCGGCGTCGGCGGCGTGGCCGTGGTCGTCAACGAGACCGGTGCGGCCGACCTTACCGACAGCAACGGCAACTTCGCTTTTTCCCGCGTGGCCGCCGGCACCTACTCACTGACGTTTACCCTGGGCGACAACGTCGCGACCGCCGAGGGCGTCGAAGTGACCGCCGGCGCAGAGGCCCGGGTCGACCAGACGGTCGATTGGGACATCTCGTTCGCCGAGACGATTACCGTGACCTCCGCGTCGCGGCGCACGGAGCGCGTCGTCGACGCGCCGGCGGCGGTCACGGTGGTGACCGAAGCCGAGATCGAGAGGCAGGCCTCACACGGCCAGCTGCCCAAGGTACTGGAGTTCACCCCCGGCGCCGAGGTCACGCAGAGCGGCGTCTACGATTACAACTTCAATACGCGCGGCTTCAACTCCTCGCTGACGCGCCGCGTGGCGACCCTGATCGACGGCCGCGACGCTTCGGTGCCCTTCCTGGGTGCCCAGGAGTGGGCGGCGATCAGCTTCCCGCTCGACGACCTGGCGAATGTCGAGCTGGTGCGCGGGCCGAGCGCGGCGCTCTACGGCGCCAACGCCTCGAGCGGCGTGCTCAACATGATCACCAAGCAGCCGCGCTCCTATCAGGGCGGCCAGATCCGTCTGACCTTCGGCGAGCTGTCGACGACCAACGCCGACGCTCGCTGGGCGGGCGGTCTGGGCAGCGAGTTCTATCTCAAGCTGAACGCCGGCTACCGCGGGCATGGAGACTTCACGGTGTCGCGCAACGTCTCCACCGAGTATCCCGGCTTGCCGATGGAGGCCGTTCCGCTCAACCCGGAGGACGACGACGAGGTCTCCTTCTACAGCATCCGCCTCGACAAGCACTTCAACGACGGCGGCCTGCTGACCTTCGAGGGTGGCGACCTGAGCCTCGAAGGGCCGGCGTTCCAGACCGGCATCGGCAGGGTGCAGCTGGTCGACGTCGGCCGGCCCTGGGTCCGAGCCAACTACAGCCGCCCGCACTGGAACTTCCTGGTGTTCCAGACCGAGCGCAGCGCCACCCGGCAGATCGCGCTCAACTCGGGCGCCAACATCCCGCTCAACACCGAGCGCCTCGCGTTCGAGATCCAGACCAACTGGAGCTTCGCGGACGACGACGCGCGAATCGTGATCGGCGCCTCGGCCTCGGAGGAGGACATCGACTCCTTCGATCCGGCCCAGGGTCGCCAGACGCTGGTCTTCGCGCCGATCAACAACGAGAAATCGGCGCTCTTCGCCCAGTTCGATTGGAACATCTCCGACAAGGTGAAGCTGGTCCTGGCGGGCCGGCTGGACGAGAACGATCTCCACGACTCGCAGTTCTCGCCCAAGGGCTCGCTGGTCTACAGCGTCGCCAAGAACCACACGCTTCGCTTCAGCTACAACGAGGCCTTCCAGGTCGCGAACTACTCCGAGTTCTTCCTGCAAGCGCCGGCGGCGCCGCCGGTCAACCTGCAGCCGTTCGAGGCCTTCTGCGCGCCGGCCGGGGTCTCCTGCGGCTTCGCGCCGGGCCCGACGCCCGTGCTGGCGGTCGGCAACACGGCCCTGGATCTCGAGGAGGTGCAGACCGCCGAGGTCGGCTACAGCGGCATCGTGGGCGGCAAGGCGTTCCTGACGGTCGACTACTACAACAGCAAGAACGAGAACTTCATCACCGACCTGATTCCGCAGCTCGGTACCACCCTCGGCCGCATCAATCCGGCCTTCGGGCTCTACCAGCCGCCGGCGAGTCTGCCCGAGCCGCTTCGCTCGGCGCTGCTCGCCAACCTGGCGGCAGCTCTCGGACCGACCTTCTTCATCCTGTCGAACAACTTCGACGGTGCCCCGATTCTGGCCGCCGCGTCCTACACCAACTTCGGCGCGGTCGATACCCAGGGTGTCGATCTCGGCCTCAACTTCTACGTCGACGACCAGTGGACCGTCAATTTCAGCTACTCCTGGTTCGACTTCGACATCAAGGACTCGCGGCCCGGCCTCGACCGGATCCTGTTGCCGAACTCGCCGGAGAACAAGGCGAGCGCCGGAGTCTCCTTCGCCAGCGCGCGCTGGAACGCGTCGCTGTCGGGTCGCTGGGTGGACGATTTCCTGTGGGCGGTCGGGCCGTTCCAGGGCCCGGTGCCGTCGTACACGACGTTCGATCTGAACGGCAACTACGACATCAACAAGACCGTCCAGATCGGCCTGCAGGTGTCGAATCTGCTCGATGACAACCATTGGGAGTCGTTCGGTGGCGACGTGCTCGCCCGCCGGGCGCTCGGCAACATCGCGTTCCGCTGGTAGAAGGGGGTACCGATCGGTAGCGCCCGGACCCGTACCGGGCGAATGCGACCCGGTCCGGTGGGTATAGTTGACCGGCGAGGAGGGTGAGATGAGACGAAGCACGATGCTTCTGGCGGCGGGTCTGCTGCTCGCCGGCGTCGCGGTGGCGCGGATGCAGATCGAGGTCGCGCGCTCGCCGGAGATCGACTACTCCGTCTATCAGTCGTTCGGCTTCCGGTTGATGGAGGGGGTGCCCGCCAAGCACCCGCTGGGCGAGCACGGCCAGGTGCTCGGCGAGGTGCGCGAGGCGGCGAGAAAGACTCTCGAGAGTCGCGGCATGACCTTCGTCGAAGGCGACGATCCCGACGTCTGGGTCGTGTTCTTCGGCCTCGGCAGGGAGGACCTGAAGATCGAAGGGACCTCGAAGAAGGTGGGTCCGATCACCTGGGTCGGCGACCCGGGCGCCCACTCCAC
>JAHEKO010000085.1:0-7504 GCA_024638355.1 Acidobacteriota bacterium | reverse complement strand
TCGCCTGGGGCCTGCTCTCTTCCCATGCGGTCTGCTGCTACATCGAGCTGCCGAAGCCGGTGATCGCGCCGGTGATCATCGACCCCGAGCTCCAGGGGCTGCCCAACGAGAACGGCGCCAGCGGCGTGCCCAACCTCAGCTACGTCGAGCTCGACAACAAGATCGTCCAGGAGCTCGAGATCTTCAGTCAGATCGCGCCCTTCGACAAGATCTACTTCCTGAGCAACCAGAACCTGGTCGAAGCGATTCCGGATCTTCAGAGCAAGACCTTCATGCTGGCCGCGGAGGCCGGTTACGACGTCGGCCTCGTGCCGGTGGGTGACTCCGCGGCGGATGCGCTGGCGGCGATTCCGGATGACGCCGAGGCCGTCTACCTCTGGCCCCTCATGCACATGCCGCCCGGGGAGCTCCCGCAGCTCATCGACGGGCTCGCCGCCCGCCGTCTGGCGAGCTTCTCGGCACTCGACCTCGGCGAAGTCGAGAGCGGGCTCTTGGCCACGGCCACCCTGAACGATTTTTTCCCGCGCCTGGCGCGCCGGGTGGCGCTCAACGTACAGCGGATTCTCCTGGGTGAGAACGCCGGTCAGATCCCGGTGAGGTTCGTCTACCGGCAGCGGGTCAGAATCAACATGGAAACGGCGCGCGCGATCGGCGTGTCGCCGAGCTGGGAGGTGCTGCTCGAGGCCGAGCTGCTCAATCCCGAAGAAGCCGGGCTCGAGGTCATGTCGCTCGAGCGCGCGGTGAGCGCGGCGATCGACGCCAACCTCGATCTGGCCGTGCGCCGGCAGACGCTCGCGGCCGCGGAGCAGGACATCGCGGTGGCGCGCTCGTCCTACCGGCCCCAGCTCGAGGCGTCGGCCCTGGCGCTCCAGATCGACGAAGACCGTGCCGCGGCGAGCTTCGGCTCGCAGGCCGAGCGGACCACGTCGGGCTCGCTGAGGCTCTCGCAGCTGCTCTACTCCGACCCGGCGCTCGCCAACATCCGCATCCAGGAAGAGTTGCAGATGTCGCGCGAGCACCAGCTCGAGGCGCTGCGGCTCGACATCGCGCTCGAGGCGGCGGCTACCTATCTGGATCTCCTGCGGGTCCGGAGCCTGGTACGCATCCGGCGCAGCAACCTGGAGGTGACCCGGTCGAACCTCGAGCTGGCCGAGATCCGGCGCACCATCGGCGCCGCGAACCCGGCCGAAGTGCTGCGCTGGGAGGCGCAGATCGCCACCGATCGCAAGTCGCTGGTCGAGGCGATGCAGAGCCAGCGCGCGGCGGAGATCCTGCTCAATCGACTGCTCCATCGCGAGCTGGAAGAGCGCTTCGTGATCACCGACGTCGAGATCGACGATCCCGACCTGATCACCGGTCAGGAGCGGTTTCGGGGCTACACCTCGACGCCGGCGAGAGCTCGAGTGCTGCGCGATTTCGTGGTGCAGGAGGGGCTCACCGTCGCGCCCGAGCTCTCGGCCCTGGACGCGGCCATCCGCGCTCAGGAACGGGTCGTGCGCTCGGCCCGGCGCGCTTTCTGGGCACCTACGGTCGGGCTCGAGGGCGGGCTCGAGGAGGTCTTCTCGCGCGACGGAGTCGGCTCGTCGGGCGGCGGCTTCAGCGTCGGCGACCTGGTCATTCCGCCGGTCGCCGACACCTCCTGGTCGATCGGCTTGAGCGCCGCGCTGCCGCTCTACGCGGGCGGCTCCCGGCGCGCCGAGGTCGCCCGCGCCGAGGCGGAGCTGACCGAGCTCAACTTCGAGTTCGATTCGGCGGCCGAGAAGATCGCGACCCGCATCCGGGTCGGGATGCAGATCGCGCGCGGCTCCTTCCTGGGGATCGAGCTGTCGGAACAGGCTTCGGAAGCGGCCACCAAGAGCCTGGAGCTGGTCTCCGACGCCTACGCCCGCGGCGCGGTGTCGATCCTCGACCTGCTCGACGCGCAGGACGCCGCGCTCAGCGCGGATCAGCTCTACGCCAACGCGGTCTACGACTTCTTCATCGACCTGATGGAGGTGCAGCGGGCGGCGAATCGCTTCGATTTCTTCCTCACCCCGGCCGAGCGCGACCTCTGGTACGAGCGCCTGGAGGAGTTCTTCGACCGCGCCGGGGCGAGGCCGCTGTCGTCGGGGGGAGGCGCTCGGCCATGAGCCTGGAGATGGAACGAATGAACTACTTCGGAATCGCTCTCGCTCTCGCTCTGGCGACGCTCGCGGCCGGCTGCGGCGGCGAGGCGGAAGAGGCGGCGCCGGTTCTGCGACCGGTGCGCTACGAGCGAGTGTCTACCGATGCCCTGTCGTTCGCCCGCAGCCTCGCCGGAGTCGTGCGCGCCGGCGTCGAATCGCGGCTCAGCTTCCGCGTCGGAGGAAGCATCCTGGAGGTCGACGTCAACATCGGCGACAACGTCGTGCGGGGTCAGACGCTGGCGGTGCTCGACCCGACCGACTTCGAGCTCCGGGTCGAGGAAGCCAAGGCGGCGCTGGCCCAGGCCCAGGCGAGCCTGCGGCGCGCCGAGGCCGACTTCGATCGGGTTCGAGCCCTCTACGAGAACAACAACTCCTCGAAGGCGGAGCTCGACGCTTCGCGCGCCAATGCCGAGTCGAGCCGAGCCCAGGTCGAGGCGGTCACCAAGCAGCTCGAGCAGGCGAATCAACAGCTCGGCTACACGGTTTTGCGCGCCCCCGCCGACGGCGCCATCGCGTCGGTCGAGGTCGAGGTCAACGAGAACGTCCAGGCGGGGCAGGAGATCTGCCTGCTGATCGCGGGCGGGTCGCCGGAGGTGGTCATCCCGGTGCCGGAGGTGATCATCGGCCGGATTCGGCCCGGTCAGCGCGTCGAGGTGGCCCTCGACGCCTTGCCGGGCGAGACCTTCGAGGCCGAGGTGACGGAGGTCGGAGTCGCCGTGACCGGAGGGTCGGCCACCTATCCGGTGACCGCCCGGTTGCTCGGCTCGAGCCTCCAGATCCGCGCCGGCATGGCGGCGGAGACCACCTTCCGATTCGAGGAGGAGGGCGGCGACGACCGTATCTTCGTGCCCGGGCTGGCGGTAGGCGAGGATCGCGACGGCCGGTTCGTCTACGTGCTGGAGCGGGAGGGCGAAGGCGTCGGCCGGGTGAGCCGCCGCAGCGTCACGCTCGGCGCCACCAGCGAGACCGGCATCGAGATCGTCGAGGGCCTGAGCGAGGACGAGCTGGTGGTCACCGCCGGCGTGCGCCGGCTCACGGACGGCATGCGGGTCGCGGTGCTCGAGCCCGACGGGGTCGAAGGATGAGCATCACTCGAGCCGCCATCACCAACAACCGCGTGACCTTCGTGGTGCTGCTGGTGGCCGTCGCCTGGGGGCTGAGCTCGTACGTGGCCATGCCGCAGTCGGAAGACCCCGGTTTCATCATTCGGACGGCGATGGTGCAGACCATCTTCCCGGGCGCGAGCCCCGAGCGGGTCGAGCAGCTGGTGACCAACAAGCTCGAGAAGGCGATCCAGGAGATGCCCGAGCTCGACTTCATCGCCAGCGAGTCGAAGACCGGCGTGTCGCTCATCTTCGTCAACATCCAGGAGCGCTATGACGAGATGCGCCCGATCTGGGACGACCTGAGGCGCAAGGTCGAGCGGGCGAAGACCGATCTGCCGGACGCCATCATCGGACCGATCGTCAACGACGAGTTCGGCGACGTCTTCGGCACCATCGTCACCCTCACCGGCGACGGCTACTCGTACGCCGAGCTCGAGGACATCGCCGAAGACGTGCGCGACGAGCTCCTGCTGATCCCCGAGGTCGCCAAGGTCGAGATCTTCGGCGGCCAGGAGGAGCGGGTCTTCGTCGACTACTCGAACGCCAAGCTGGCGGAGCTGGGGCTGGCGCCCCTGCAGCTCAAGAGCATTCTCGAGAGCCGCAACATCATCAATCCCGGCGGCGAGATCCGCACCGAGTACGAGGAGCTCGTTTTCGAGCCGAGCGGCAACTTCGAGTCGATCGAGGACCTCAAGCGCAGCGTCATCAAGGCACCGGGGAGCAGCGCGCTGATCTACCTGCAGGACGTGGCGCGCGTCTATCGCGGCTACATCGATCCGCCGGAAACCAAGATGCGGGCCAACGGCGAGCCCGGGCTGGCACTGGCGATCTCGCTGCGCGAAGGCGGCAACATCCTCGATCTCGGCGAGCAGGTGAAGGCGACGATCGCTCGGCTTCAGGCCTCCTACCCCTACGGCATCGAATTCGACTTCGTGATGTTTCAGGCCGACGCGGTAGCCAGGAAGGTCGACGACTTCGTCGGCAACCTGCTGCAGGCTGTGGGCATCGTCGTGCTGGTGATGCTCGCGACCCTCGGCCTGCGCACCGGCCTGGTAGTGGCGAGCCTGATCCCGATGGCGATCGTCTCGAGCTTCATCTTCATGTCCGTCTTCGACGTCGGCATCAATCAGATGTCGTTGGCGGCCCTGATCATCGCCCTCGGCCTGCTGGTCGACAACGCCATCGTCATGTCCGAATCGATCATGGTGTCGATGTCGGAGGGCATGCCGCCGGTCGAGGCCGCGGTGAGCTCGGCCGCCGAGCTGCGCATTCCGCTGCTCACCTCGTCGCTGACCACCGCCGCCGCGTTCCTGCCGATCTATCTGGCCGAGTCGGCGACCGGCGAGTACACGGCGCCGCTCTTCCAGGTCGTGACGATCACGCTGCTCTGTTCCTGGGTGCTGTCGCTGACCATGATTCCGCTCCTCTGCGTGCTCTTTTTGAAGATCGACCGCAAGCCGGACGGCGGCTACGACACCCTCTTCTACCGCACCTACCGCAAGGTGCTCGTCGCCGGCCTGAAGCGCCGCTGGCTGTCGATCGGAGCGGTGGCGGTCGTCTTCTTCGGCGTCATGCAGCTGATGGCGCTGGTGCCGCAGATCTTCTTCCCGCCCAACGATCGGCCGACGCTGCTGGCGGAGATGTACCTGCCCACCGGCACGCCGCTGGCCGCGACCGAGGATCTGGTCGAGGAGGTCGAGGGCTTCATTCGCGACGAGCTCCTGGTGGGCCGCGCCGGCGCCGAGCGGGGCGAAGCGGGGGTGGTCAACTGGTCGACCTTCATGGGCGAGGGAGCGCCGCGCTTCATCCTGCCGGTCACGCCCGAGCAGTCGAGCCCCGAGTACGCGATCCTGATCATCAACGCCACCTCGCGCGAGGATGTCGACGAAGTCGTCGCGGAGCTGCGGCAGTTCTGCGCGCGCTTCCCCGGTCTCAAGGCTAAAATCGATCCGCTGCCGCTCGGCCCGCCCGCCAACAACCCGATCGAGGTCCGCATCTCGGGCCGCGACCCCGACCGCGTGTTCGACTACGCCGACCAGGTCAAGGCCCACCTCGACGAGATGGCCGGACCCCGCTCGATCGCCGACAACTGGGGCGCGCGCTCCAAGAAGCTCCTGGTGCGCGTCGACGAGCAGCGCGCACAGCGCGCCGGGGTCAGCAACCAGGACGTGGCGATCTCCTTTCAGACCCTCTTCTCGGGCTTCGACACCACCGAGTACCGCGAGGACGACAAGATCATCCCGGTCACTCTGCGCTCGGCGGGAGCGGGCGGCCTCGATCCGACGACGGTGTCGAGCGTGAACGTCTTCTCGCAGTCGACCGGCAGGTCGGTGCCGGTGGGCCAGGTGGCCCGAATCGATCTCGCCTGGCAGCCGTCGAAGATCCTGCGGCGCGATCGCCTGCCGACCGTGACCGTCGAGTCGGACCTGGAGCCGGGCGTGACCGCCACCGAGATCAACGCCTTGCTCGAGCCCTGGCTGGAAGAGATCAGCGCCGAGTGGCCGCTCGGCTACTCCTGGGCGATCGGCGGCGAGGAGGAGGAGTCGAAGAAGGCCAACGAATCGATCGCCGCGAAGCTGCCGATCGCCGGCCTGATCATCGTGCTCCTGCTGGTGGCGCAGTTCAACTCGCTGCGCAAGCCGGCGATCATCCTGATCACCATTCCCCTCGGCCTGATCGGCGTGGTCATCGGCCTGGTGGTGATGCGCTCCTACTTCGGCTTCATGACGCTCCTCGGCATCATCTCGCTCGCCGGGATCGTCATCAACAACGCCATCGTCCTGCTCGACCGCATCAAGATCGAGATCGAGGAGAACGGCCGCGAGCCGGCGCGGGCGGTGGTCGAATCGGCGCAGCGCCGCCTGCGCCCGATCCTGCTGACCACCGTGACCACGCTCGGCGGCCTGCTGCCGCTCTATCTCGGCGGTGGCCCGATGTACGAGCCGATGGCGGTGTCGATCATGTTCGGGCTGGTCTTCGCCACCGCGCTGACCCTCGGCGTCGTCCCCGTTCTCTACTCGCTGTTCTTTCGCGTGAGCTACGAGAACGTCAGCGACTAGGGCGGCCGCTCGCGGCGGGAGCGACTCGAACCCGGCGGCGCTAGCCTCCGGCGTTGGGAGGGTCGATGAGTAGGTCAGGCTAGACTCCGGTCAGAGTACCCACGAGGGAAAGGAGCTGGCAGTGAGCGCTTGGCAGAGGATTCGATTCCGCCGGTGGGCCGTCGTCTGGGTGGCGGCTTGGATAACGCTTCCCGCCCACGCTCCGGCCCAGGAGCCGGACGCAACGACGCTCCGGGTGCTGACCTTCAACGTCTGGCACGGACGGCGACAGCCCGACGAGGGCGAGAGCCGCAAGGTCTTCCCCGGCGAGAGCGACGAGCGCAAGGAGCGCCGCTTCGCCTGGCAGATCGAGGAGATCGAGCGGCTGAAGCCCGACGTGCTGCTGCTCCAGGAGGTCAATCCGAATCAGCGCGAGGCCCGCAAGTACGCGCGCGCTCTCGGCTACGACGAGATCCACAAGGTGACGAGCTGCGGCATTCACCTCGGCAAGCTCCTCAAGATTCCGAAGAACGTCAACGAGGGGCTGGCGATCCTGGCGCGGCCCGGGCTGGGTCTGCGCCGTGCCGGCTGGAAGAGGCTGAGCGGCAACGCATGCTGCACCGCCACCTTCGGCATTCAGACCAAGGAGTCGCGATTCGCGCTGTTCGGCGAGATCCGGGTGGCCGGCCGGCCGCTCCTGCTCGCGACCGCGCACCTCTATTCGCCCGCCTACATGCCGCCGGGCTTCGAAGAGGGCCTGGACAAGCTGGTCCGCAACGGCACCGTCACGGCCGAGCACCGCGCGGAGATCGAGGGCGTGCTCGAGCGCCGGCTGGCGCGCAACGTCGGCGAGATCGGCGACCTGCTGGCCGTGATCGACAAGCGGCGGGTCCGCATGGGCGGCGCGGACCGCCCCGTTCCGGTCGTTCTGGGAGGCGACTTCAACACCGAGCCCGGGACGCCCGGAATCGCGGTGCTGCTCGAAGGCGGGCTCGACTCGTCGACCGCCGGAGAGGAGATCGCCACCTGGGACCCGATCGTGAACCGGGTCAACTACGAGACCGGCACCAAGCGCTCCGATCCCTTCGATACCCGCGGAATCGAGGAGCTGATCGAGCTTCTGGCGCCGCGCCGGGAGATCGCCCGGCAGATCGACCACCTCTTCGTCTCCGGCGATCTCGAGACGCTGAGCGCG
>JAHEKO010000546.1 GCA_024638355.1 Acidobacteriota bacterium | reverse complement strand
ACTCGAGGTCGGGTCGGAACCGCGTGCCGTGGATCGAGAGCTTCGGCAACGAGCACGATCTCGTGGCGCGGCTCGGGATGCTGGCCCCGGACCCGCTCGACCAGGGCATTCGCATCGACGGCGCGGTCTACTGGCGGCGCGGAGCCTGGGGACACCTGCTGAACGAGCATCATCTGTTCGCCATCGGCGATCACCTGGAGGAGCCCGGCCACCATGAGGACCCCTACCAGCTACGGTCGTGCGATGTGGGCGAAGCGTTCGCGAGGCCGCGGCTCTACGAGTACTTCGCCGGCGGCGAGACTGAGCCCTACTGAGCCGAGCGCCGTTCTTGGAGGGCCTCGCGTTTTGACTGGCGGGGCGACTGCCGCGCCTCCGCCGAGGCGGCCCGCCGCAGCGACAGTGGACTCGTTGACGCGGCCCGCCTCATAAGTATAATCGTAAGACTCGAGATCACTCTAGAGCGTGGTGCCGGCGGGCCCTGGACCGGAGCCGCGCGTCATTCCGTGCCGGACGGGTCCCACAGCTCACCGAAGAAGGTCTTCTACTCCTATTCGAGCGTCGATCGCGTGCGGGTCTCCGCTTTCGCGGACGTCGCCAATTCCGACGGCGAGATCGACCAGTTCCTCGACTACCGCGAACTCGAGGCGGGGCGGGGTTGGCGGCAGCAGCTCCTGGAGAATCTAGACAGGTCGCGAAAGGTAAAGGTCTTCTGGAGCAAGCACTCGGCCCGCTCCAAGGAGGTGCGCAAGGAGTACGAGTACTTCGCGAGCTGCTATCCCGAGCGGACGATCGTGCCGATTCTGCTTGACGACACACCTCTTGCAGGCCTCCTCGGAGAGATCCACGCGGTCGCCGCCAAGGTGCCTGAAGCTGTGGAAGAGAGGACGGAGGAGGCCGCGGAGCCGGCCCGGGCGGGGGCGCTCCTCGACCTGCTCGAGGAGCTCAGCTCGGATGCGGAGGGAGCGGGCGGCGTCGAGCTGCGCGATCTCGTCGGCGGATTCCAGTATCGCTCCGCCGGCAGCGCCGAGTCGCAGTCGGACGGGGGGCTCGGCTACGAGCGGCGGTCGGAGGGCATGAACTCGGGAGCCGGGGGCTCGGCTGGCCTGCTCCTCGACCGCTACCGCGACCTGCAGGAGCTCGGTCACTCGAAAGCGGAGATCCGCCGCGCTCTGGTGGTGGAGGCACGGAAGATCTGTGGCGGGACACTGCCGGTCCTCCCGCGCGAGCTCTTCTACGCGGTCAGTCCCTGCTGGCTTGCCTCGCCCTTCGATCCGCGCACCTGGTGGGCGCGGGCGAAGTCGGCGGCGAACTGGGTCCAGGAGGCGATCGAACAGCTCACTCGGCCGCAGTGGATCCTGGGGGCACTCGTGGCTCTCGCAGCGTTCCTGCTGCTCTGGATCCTCTGGCCGACGTGCGACGACTGTCCCGAGGTCGCGCCAAGCGAGACGCTGACCGAGGCTGTCGACCAGCTCAGAATCGAGATCGACCAGCTCGGTGACTCGATCGGCGGCGTCCAGGCGATTGCCGATCTGGGCGACGAGATCACCGATCTGGGCGACACGATCCGCAACGTCTCGGTGGAGCTTGACCGGACCTGGCTGGAGGAGTTGCGGCGACAGAGCGAGTTGATTCGAGCCTGGTCGGAGACAAGCTCGGAAGACTCGCGCCTGCTGCGGGAGACGCTCGACGAGCTGACGATCACGGCGGAGCTCGTGCAGCGGGGCGAAGCCGATGCGCCGACCCAAGAGATGGAACGGCTGCTCGTCGTGCTGAGCGAACTCACCGAAAGTGGCCTGGAGATCTCGCTAGAGCCGCTGATCCTCGAGCTCCGGTCGCTGCGTGACTGCGCGTGCCCCCCTGGCTCGACGACCGGCTGCGCGGCAGTCGAGATCTTGGACTTCGACCGGCTGAGGAGCGGCGAGTTCGCCGGCGGTGACCGCCCGCTGCCCGCGGTGGCAGTGGCCCTGGGGAGCGGCGCTCGCGGTCACGAGGTCCTGATCGAGGGGCGGCCGCGCCTGGGAGGCCAGAACGCGGCGGTGGTCTACGACACCAGCAGGCGAGGCGCCGATCCCGATCTCGGCACCCCGAACACGCGCTGCAGCTCGGTCGCGGGCGTCGGCGTCGGAGAGGGCGGCGCCGAGCGCGACGACAACCCGTTCACCAACTGCCGGCAGCTCCGCAACATGCTTGTGGTCGGAGCGAATCTCGCCGATGGCGACGGCGACGGCCGGGTCGACACCCCAGACGACACCGACGACGCGCGGGCGATGCTGACCTTCGACTTCTCGGCGCTGCCGGCCGGGACGGCGACGGTGCACCGCGTGGACTTCGTCGACATCGATCCGCTGGCCGGCGAGCCGGAGATCCGCTTCCTTTCGCCGGGCGGAAGCGAGGTTGGATCACGCGTAGACGTGCCGCGGACCGGAGACAACGGCTACGTGCGCGTCCACCTCGGCCCCGTTCCCGGCGTTGCGAGGATGGAGGTCCGGCTGCGCGGTTCCGGGGCGCTCGACAACGTCGTCTTCGGGCCCGACTGCGGCTGATACGTCGAGGATGCCCGACCGAGCAAAGTCTTGCAGATTCAGGTACATACGCTGGCGCAGTAGGAAGCCGGTGAGAAGGTCAGGCTAGACCGCGGTCACCCGGACCACCTCTTCGAAGGTGGTCACGCCCTCGGCGAGCTTGCGCAAAGCCGACTGCCGTAGCGTTTTCATCCCCGCGGCGACGGCTTCGCGCTTGAGGCGCGGGGCGTCGGCGC
>JAHEKO010000084.1:8528-10935 GCA_024638355.1 Acidobacteriota bacterium | reverse complement strand
TCGTCGGGCAGGTCGGGAATCTCGGACCGTTGCGCGAGGAACGCGATCACCGGACGGCCGTAGGCTCGGGCCAGGCGGACCTCGCTCGAGGTGCCGGCGCTGCCCGGCAGGGCGACGACCACGTTCGAGGTCAGGATGTTGATGTGGTTGCGCGACGTCGCGTCGCTTCCGGAGCTGCCGGTCGCGGGAAGATGGGTGCGAATCGGAATCTCGACCCAGGGGTTGGGATAGCCGGGCGGCGGCTCGGGGCGACCCGGGAGCACCCCGATCACCAGCCCGCGCCGCCCCGGGGTCTCGGCGAAGGCGCGGCTGACGCTCGACATCACCCCGCGGCCGCCGCCGGTCAACAAGTTCACCGGCTCGGTCGCGAGCCAGCGCCCGAGCTCGCTCGCCCGCCTCTCGTGGGGCTCCGTGCCCGAGCCCATGACACCGACGATCGGCAGCGCGCGAGGCGGCTCTCCACGCCTCACCCCTCCTCCCCGGCAGTGCCGAGCACCGGCAGATAGGCCCGCCACGGGCCGACCGCTTCGCGGTACTGCTTCGCCAGCGTTCGAGAGATCTGGGCCAGATGCCCGAGATCGTGAACCACCCAGGCGGCGAGCAGCTGCCGGAGGGTCACCCCGCCGAAGTCCGGATGACGCCCGATCTTGTCGAGATCGCCTGCGGCGAGCTCGAGGGCCCCGAGCCGCCGGAGGTTGTCCGAGCGCAGGCTGGAAAAGGTGTCGAGCAGCTCGTCGAGCGACTTGCCGCGGCTCTCTTCGAACATGGCGAAGCGATCGAAGGGCGGGAAGGTCCGGCTCTCACCCTCCTCGAGGATCATTTCGGCTCGACTCAGCCAGTCGGTTCGCTCGCCGTGGATCAGGTGGCCGACCACGTCGAAGGGGCTCCAGCTCTCTCCGCCCTCGTTGGCGTCGACCCACTCCCGCGGCAGGTCCTGGAGAAGATGTCTCAACGTCGCCGGCGTTCGCGAAAGCAGGTCGAGCGCGTCTTCGAGCCGGAGATCCACGACTACTCCGCGGTTTGGTGCTGCGGAGCCTCGAGCAGATCGATGTAGGCCCCTGCCAGAAGGTCCCCCTCGTCGAGGCCGATCTCGCTCATCAGGCGGCTGGCGATCGCCTCGCCCTCCCGCGCCGCCTGCGACGCGTCGAGCTCCACCTCCAGCTCGAGGAAGGAGCCGAGGCCTTCCACCTCGTCCAGGTGAACGCGGGTGTTGCCGATGCGGTAGAGGCTGCGCCGCTTGCTGACCGTGCCGCGAATGCCGAGAGCTACCGAGAGCATCGCCTCGGTCGTCGCCGGATCGTCGACCGGCATCGTCAGATACTGCGACTCGGCCGGACCTTCGAGATCTTCGCGCTCGTAGTAGATGAGCTCGGCCCGGTCGCCGCTGCGGCGCAGCTTGAGCCGACCGCTCGCGCTGTGGAAGAAGGTGTCCTCCTGACGCAGGAGGGTCGGGCCGTCGTCGGCGAGGCTTTCGATGCGCTCGCGCAGGTCCTGCGGATTCGCCACGCGTGCCTTGATCTCGACGTTGTGGGCCATCGGCCTGCCGGTATTCTCTCACGCACGCCGACGACGCACCCGGCTGCGGGAGGGCGGTCGTGAGCCCGTCAGCTCCTCGGGCCTGACGGACCCACTACTGGAGCTCGGCGCTCGCAGCCGATGTGGCGAGCTTCCTCTTGCTCTCCAGCAGCCGATGCAGCCGCGCCACGGTGCGGGCGCGCCGCGGGTCCGCCGCCAGGTTGTCGTACTCGTAGGGGTCGCGCTTGTAGTCGTAGAGCACGGCGCGCTCCTCGTCGTCCCAGACCGAGTAGCGGTAGCGCTTGGTGCGGATCGACCGGCCCATGCGGCCGTCCAGCCAACGCACCACCGAGTACGCCTGAGCCGGGTGGTCGGCGCCGGGATCGCGCAGCAGCGGCACCAGGCTGCGCCCCTGGAGCCCCGGCGGCCCGGGCAGGCCGGCCAGCTCCACCAGCGTCGGGTAGATGTCGATGAACTCGACCGGACCGGGCACCACTCCGCCCACCGTCATTCCGGGAGCCGCGATGATCAGCGGCGCTCGCAGCGACTCCTCGAAGAGCGTTCCCTTGCGCCACAGCCCCAGGTGCTCGCCGAGATGGAACCCGTGGTCGCTGACCAGGACGACGATGGTGTTCTCCCACAGGCCCTCCCGATCGAGCGCGTCCATGAGCAGACCGACCTGCGCGTCGATGTACTCGACGCAGGCGTAGTAGGCCGCGATGGCCCTCTGGCGATGCTCCCAGGGCATCGCCGCGTCCTGCGCTTCGTGGCTCAGGGCGATCTCGGGAACGTCGTCCAGATGATGCGGATCCTCGCGCGGCAGCTTGAAGCGCCAGGGAGGGTTGCTCTCGTGGTACTTGCGCGGCGCCTGAAACGGCAGGTGCGGCTTGAA
>JAHEKO010000084.1:0-8428 GCA_024638355.1 Acidobacteriota bacterium | reverse complement strand
CCGCGGGCCGGGCACGCGGGCGGCACCGACGGTCCCGCTCCAGAACTGAAAGAGCGCCGCGCAGAGGGCGCTCGGCACAAGCAGCAGCATGGCTACCACGTAGCGCGGGTGCGGCACTGAGACCAGAACCACGACCGCCGCGTGAGCGAGAAAATAGCCGACGGCGAGAAGCATCAGCGCCACGACCCGGTCGGCCGTGGGCCCACCTCGCCGTGGGGTCGCACCCCTGCCGAGCAGCGTCGCGAGGGGCCAGGAGAGTGCGAGCAGAATCGCGGGCCAGCGGATCCAGAACTCATCGAGCGCCCGATCCAGACAGGCGACGAAGCTGTCCCACACCCACTTGGCGTAATGGAACGGGCGACGGAGGATGATGTCGCGCGACAGGTCGGTCAGCCGCTGATTCACCTCGACCGTCGCGCCGCGGGACTTCTGCTCCTCCGATCCGCCCTTCTGCCACTCCACCCTGACGGTCCGGAACGTCTCCGGCACGGCGACCTCCCAGACGTTGGAGTTGTACTGGACGTGCCAGTCGACGCCCTGGCCGTGAAGCTCGAACGGCTCCATCTCGAGCGCCTGGCGCCGCCGGAGAATGCGCCGAGCGAGACCCCGCTCGCCGCGCGGCAGCTCGCGCACCAGGTCCATCTCCAGGAAGGAAGAGGTGATGCCGATCACGTTGTAGCCGCCGAAGGAGACCAGCCCGAAGTGCCCGGCCATCGACCAGCGCACCGCGCAAAAAAGGAAATAGGGCAGGAACATCGCCGCCAGCAGACCGAGCCCGAGCAGCACGGCGCGCCGCGGTCGGACCGGCCGCCGCGCCAGCCAGAGCAGAGCGCCCAAGACCGGCACCAGCACCAGGAGAAAGACGTAGGCCGGCCGGACCTGGTAGGTCACCAGGACCGCCAGCGCCAGGCCCGCCCATCGCAGCTTGGCGCGGGGCCGGGCCGCGACCAGCAGCAGCAGCGCCACCGAGGCCAGGGCCAGAGCCGCCGCCAGGAAATCCGGCTGAATGCGCCTGACGATCGACCACAGCCCCGAGTAGACCAGGGGCAGCGCGGCGGCGAAGGCGAGCCAGGGCGCGCCGGTGTAGACGCGTACGGCGTACCAGAAGAGAAGCACGGCGGCGAGATAGACGGCCGCCTGGATCTTGGGAAGCCGGCGAGTGACGAGATTGACGTGGCGCGTCTTCCGGCCGTCGACCTCGCCGTCCTTCCTCAGCCCGGCGAGCTTGAAGAAGAGCGGATACCCCAGGGTGCGGTGACCGCCCAGCGCCGCGGCCAGCGACGGCGCCTCCGCCGCGTCGCGGTAGCTTCCCGAATCGGCGACCATCTCCGGCTCCAGACTGCCGGTGGAGAACAGCGCGAAGAAGACCACCAGGAGCTGCGCCGCGAGCCAGAACAACGGGCGCCGCCAGAAGGCCAGGAGCTTCATCCGCTCAGCCCTCGCCCGAGCCGATGTCCAGCGTCACGCCGAAGTGGCCGCGGTCGCGAGGGCCGCGGTCCCAACCGCCCCGAATCCGGCCACGGCAGAGAATGCGCCGCGCCGCGAGCAGCCGCTCGCCCGCCTCCTCGCGGAAGCTTCGCGCATGCGACCGCGAGAGGTAACCGACCTTGCGACCGTCGATCCGCACCGCGACGGCGCTCGCATCGTAGGGGTTGTCGTCCTCGGGCTCGAGCTCGGCGGTCACGCTCTTGTTGACGCCCTTGGGCTTGCGGCCGCCGGCCACCTCTTCGAGCGCATCCTGGTAGTTCGACTCGCCCACCGCGCCAATCGCGTAGCGGCCGTCGCCCAGCACCCAGAGGGTGCCGGCTCCGCCCGGGGCGCCGCCGCCCTCGAGGCTCTGCAACATCTTGCCGAACACCGCCATGCTCCGCACCGGGGCGATGCCGCTCCCTCAGACGGCCTCCGATCTGATCGTCGCCTCGAAGGCAAGGCGCGGACAGATGTGGTCGTCGATGTAGTCGAGCAGGCTCACGGCCAGTCCGCGGACACGCTTCTCGACTGCCGCGTCGGTGCAGTTGCCCTCCTCGTCGAAAGCCTTCTGCACGCCGGCCACGGAGACCGCGCCGGGCAGCACGAGGGCGCCGACGTGCGAGCAGACCCCGCGCAGCGATTCGATCGACTTGACGGCGCCGATGGTGCCCGCCGCCACGCCCAGCAGCGCGACCGGCTTGGCGGCGAGGCCGGAGGGAAAGCCCATGTTCTCGATGACCAGCTTGATGACGCTCGAGAAACCTCCGTGATACTCGGGGGTCGAGAGGACGACGCCGGTGGCGGCTCGCAGGGTCTCCGCCATGCGCTGGGCGTCGCCGCGGCTGTCCGGGTGGCCCGGAAACGGCAAAGCCAGGGTCGCCGGATCGACGACGTCCACCACGACTCCGTCCCGGCGCTCGAGCTCGTCGACGACCAGGCGCGCCGCCTTCGAGGTGTAGTTCTCGGGGCGCACCGTCCCGATCACCACCGCGATTCGGATCGCTTCGCTCGGTGCTTCGCTCATCCTCGCCTCCTCTGCCCTTCGAAGATCAGGCTGCAACAGGTCACCCCGCCCTCGGCCTTGGCCAGCTCCGACTGATCGACGGCCAGCACCCGGAGGCCGCGGGCCTCGATTCGAGCGCGTGTCCGCGGGTAGGCGCTCGCGTAGAGGACCGCATGGCCGACCCGCAGCGCGTTGGCGGCGTGCGGCTCCGACGGCGCGACCTTGATCAGCTGCCAGCCCTCGAAGAGCGCGGCATCCACCCACTTCGGCTGGATCAAGAGCGTGCGCTCGGCGATCCGAGTGACCGCCGACTTGAGGTGCAGACAGGCATCGACCTCGGCCGGCTGCACGCGGTAGCCGAGCGGCTCGGCCAGGCGGCCGAGCTGCTCGATCCCCTCGCCGTTGGTGCGCGTCGAGAGGCCGACGAAAAGCGTTCGGCCCGCTACCAGCACGTCACCGCCGTCGAGCGTTCCCGGTTCGCGAATCTCGGCCAGCGGGCGGAGCGTCTCGAGGGTCGCGCCTACGACCGGAGTCTCCGGCCGCCGCGCCGCGGCTCCGGGGCGCGTGAGAATCGCCACCTCGTCGAGAACGACCGCGATGTCCTCGATGAAGACGCAGTCCGGAAGGTCCGGGCTACCGGGCAACCGGAAGAGCCGGCAGCCGAGCGCCTCCAGCGCGCGCTCGTACGCGCGATGCTGATCCATCGCCAGGGCGAGGTCGATCGGCTCCTGCTCCCGATGCGTAAGCTCGCAGCGCTCCAGGCTCGGACTGACCTCACGGGTGATCGCTACCAGGGTCATGCGGGGATTCGATTCTAGCTGGCCCGCGACGCCAGGCCTCGTAGAAAGCCTCCAGATCATCGGCGATCTCGCGCTGGCGCGTGCGCAGGGCGGGCACGATCTCCCTTCGGGCCAGCACGCTGGACAACTTGCGCCAGAGCCGGCGGGTGTCGCGCCGGCGCTCACGGATCCAGAGGCCGATCAGACCGATCGCCGGAACGGCCGGAAGGACGAGCGCTCCGATCCACGGCCCGGCCAGCCACGCCGCGAGCGCGGCGAGCGCCATCACCCAGGCGGTGTAGACCACCAGGCCGATGAGGAGCTTGTAGGTCGACTGGGTCTCGGGGTCCGGCCGGGAGAGAGTCGTAAGCCATCCGGTCAGGCGATAGGGGAGGCGGAAGAGCGCGTAGCCCGCGGCGCCGAGCAGCGCCGAAAGCGGATCGACAGCGCGATAGGGACGGCCGAGAGAGCGCGCTCCCGAGCGCCCGGCGAGATCGCGCGGCTCGAGCCCGAGGCTCAACATGCGCTCGCGGTGCTCGCGAATCTCGACCGCCAGCGCCGCGGCTTCCGGCGACTGCTCCCGGCGACGCAGGTCGGAGAGCATTGTGGAGATCACGTTCACCCGCTCGAGCTGCTCGGCGCGATCGTCGTAGCTCTCCTTTTCCGCCGCCCAGATCGATTCCACCCACTCCACCAGCGGCGCGTCCTCCCAGCGCTCGAGGTTGACGGTCACGCGGCGCAGGCCGGCACCGATGCGATCGGTGAGCTCCCGCACCGCCTCGCGGTCGTCGGCGCCGCGGTCGGCCAGATCGGCCCAGGGCACCGGCTCGCCGAGGACCGCCGCCGCCTCGGATCGGAACTTCTCCTTGGCGCGGAGCACGAGGCCGATCGGCACGATCGGAACGTGCTGGCCGAAGCGCGCGAAGGCACCCAACGCCATGCGCGCGGCGCCTGTCTTGAGCCGGGCCAGCGACGGCTGGCTGTGGCTGATGCCCTCCGGAAAGACGCCGATCGAGTCGCCCCGGCCGAGCGCCTCGATGGCCGCTTCGAAGGCGCCCAGGTTATCGCCGGGCCCAACCTCGACGTCGATGCGCCGGTAGACCGGGATCGCGCCGCCGCCGCGCACCAGCCAGCCCAGCCGCACGTCGGAGAAGAGGGTCGACTTGGCGAGAAAGCGAACGTTGCGCCCGGCGGCGGCGATCACCAGCGCCGGGTCGAGCAGGCCGTTGGGATGGTTGGCGACGAGCAGGACCGGGCCGCTCTGGGGCACCCGAGGTCCGGAGACCTCGAAGCGGTAGAAGACGCGCGACGCGGCGGTGCCGATGAACCGGAGGACCGGCTGTAGCCACATTTCGCCGCCGGCTCAGCTCCCGGCCGAGCCTCTCGCCGCGAGCTCGATGCCTTCCTTCTCGTCGACGCGGGCGAGCAGCACGAGGCCGATCACGAAGAGGACCAGCACGACCGAGATCCCCACACGCTGGGAGTCGAACATCTGCGTCAGGATGCCGAGCAGCAGGGGGCCGAGAAAGGCCGTCAGCTTGCCCGAGAAGGCGAAGAAGCCGAAGAACTCGTTCTCCTTGGCGTCGGGCACGAAACGGCCCATCAGCGATCGGCTCGCCGCCTGGTTGGGGCCGACGAAGATGCCGACGACGACGCCCGACACCCAGAACCAGAAGCGGTTGGGCGCCAGGACCGCCAGCAGCGTGGCGGCGATCAGGCCGACGAGCGTGATCTGGAGCGTTCGCTTGCCGCCCAGCCAGTCGTCGAGGAACCCCAGCCCGAACGCTCCCAGCCCCGACGTGACGTTGAGGACGATGCCGAAGATCAGGATCTCTTCGAGGTCGAAGCCGAAAGTGCCCGCGGCGTAGATGCCGCCGAAAGCGAAGATGGTCACCAGACCGTCGTTGTAGATCAGACGCGCGATCAGGAAGCGGACGATCTGGCGGTACTTGCCGATCTCGCGGAACGTCCCGCTGAGCTGCGACAGCGCCCGGCTGACGATCCTGGTCTTGCCGGCCCCCGCGGCCGGCTCCTCCTTGACGAAGAGGAAGATCGGCACGCTGAACACGGCGAACCAGGCGGCGACCAGAAGGTTGGTCGCTCGCACATTCTCGCCCTGGTCCTTGACGAAGCCGAACCAGGGCACTTCGGGTTGGACCAGGGCGACCAGCGCCACGACCAGCGCCAGGAGGCCACCCCCGTATCCCAACGCCCAGCCGTAGCCGGAGATGCGGCCGATACGGTCCGGCGGCGCGATGTCGGGCAGGAAGGCGTTGTAGAAGACCATGCCCATCTCGAACGCGGTGTTGGCGAAGACGAACAGAAGGAAGGCCAGCAAGACCTGCCCGGCGCCGACGAAGTAGAGCGCGGTGGTGCCGCCGACACAGGCCAGGGTCGCGGTGACCAGGAACTCCTTGCGGTAGCCGCCGCGATCGGCGAAGGCGCCCAGGATCGGCGACAGCAGCGCCACCAGCACCGCCGTCATGGTGACGGCTCGCGACCAGAGGGCGGTCCCCGCGATCTCGTCGCCGACGATCACCCGAGCGAAAAAGACCGGGTAGATGAAGGTCACCACCAGGGTGGTGAAGGGCGAGTTGGCGAAGTCGTACAGAGCCCACGACCAGACGCTGCGGGCGTCGGAGGACCGGCTGCGTCCGGACGCTTCGTTCATCTCTTCCCTCTCGAGTGCGCCTAGGGTACCGTACCGCTCGTTCGACCAACGCCCTTCTCGAGCCAACAGACAAGGAGACTCGAATGGCCACTCTCTTCGTGCGGCACGACGTCGCGGACTTCGACACCTGGAAGCGCGCCTACGACGCCTTCGATGCCGAGCGGCGGACGATGGGCGTCACCGGTGACGGCGTCTACCGGACCGACGGCGATCCCAACAACGTCACCGCCTACCACGACTTCGATTCGATGGACGCCGCCAAGAAGTTCGCCGCCAGCGACCGGCTCCGCGAGGTGATGGCCGAGGCGGGTGTTCAGGGCGAGCCGACCCTCTGGTTCGGGACCCGGGTCTAGCCAGGCTAGCGATCGCGGTTCGGCCAGTAGGGTAGCTCGGGGCGGTAGCAGGAGCCCTCGAGATCTTCGACCTTGTCGAAGAAGTAGGCCCGTGCGTCCTTGATCGCCTCGTTGTAGACCGAGGGGCCGATCTCTTCGAGGCAGTAGTCGAGCAGCAGGCCGGCCTTGAGGTCGCCGACCTCGATCTCGAGCTCTTCGGCGGCATAGCGCTTGATCGAAGCCACCAGCTGCTCGCGAGTCTCCTTGTCGAGCTTCATCCTCGCGCTCCTACCGACGCGACGGTTCCCCCGGTCAGAACCGTCAGTTGATCGGGCGTTAGCCGGAAGACGGCGTGCGGCGTTCCGGCGGCGGCCCAGATCTCATCCAGGGCGAGCAGGTCGCGATCGACGAACGTCCGGATCGGCTGCGCGTGACCGCAGGGCGGAACGCCGCCGATCACGAACCCGGTCGCCTCGCGCACGAAGTCGGGGCGCGCCTGCTCGATGCGCTCGCCGACGAGCTCGGCGACGACCCCCTCGTCGATGCGGTTCGCTCCGCTGGCGATCACCAGGACCGGCGCTCCCGACCCGCTCGCCCGGAAAACGATGCTCTTGGCGATCTGCGCGACCGTGCAACCGATGGCCGCGGCCGCCTCGGCGGCGGTGCGGGTCGAGGCGGGCAGCTCGACCACCCGCAGCTCGAGCCCCGCGGCGTCGAGCGCCTCCTGCACGGCGCGGGCGCTGCGGCCGAGCTCACCCGGCATCGGCCTCCCCGGCGGCCGGGACCTCGCGCACGACCCGGAAGCCGAGGCTCGGGCCATCGTCGACCGGGCGGTGGGTGTATCTCAGACCGCAGCGGGCGCTGTCCGGGCCGTAGTGCCAGCTCCCGCCCCGAATCACTCGCAGCACCGCGTCGCACGATCCGACCGGATCCTCGACCGGCGCGTCCGGATAGGGGCAGTGCTCGTCCTGGCACCACTCCCACACGTTGCCGTTCATGTCGTAGAGCCCCCAGTCGTTCGGCGGGAAGGAGCCCACCGGGGTCGGCCCCTCGCGGTACGGCCCGGCCAGCGCTCCGGGATGCGGTTCGCGGCCGTCGAAGTTCGCCTCGAGGGACGACAGGGCCGCGTCGACGCCGAAGGCGCCGCGGCGACCGGCCCGGCAGGCATACTCCCACTCCGCCTCGGTCGGCAGCCGGAAACGTTCACCGCTCCGGCTGAGCTCCTCGAGGAAAGAGCGGATGCGCGCGAGGTTCACGGTCTCGACCGGGCAGTCGGGGCCGCACTCCGGGAAGCGGCTCGGGTTGTCGCCCATCACCTCGGCCCACTCGGCCTGCGTCACCTCGTAGCGCCCGAGATAGAACGGACGGGTGAGGGTAACGACGTGCTCGACCTCCTGCAGCTCGCGCCCCGGCTCGTCCGCCGGTGAGCCCATCACGAATAGCCCCGGCTCGATCAGGGCGAACTGCATGCCGGTGCGCGGCTCGGTCCAGGCCGCGGGCAGCGCCGTGCGGCCTTCGCCACCGCACGCCGCCAGCCAGAGGGCCGCCGTGAGAGAGAGACTCGCGCGGCGGCCGATTCCGCGGCTACCCGGAATCCCTCTTCTCCCAGTCGCCCCACTTCTCCCGCATCTTGGCGTTGTACGCCTCGGACTCGCCCGGCGGGATGCTCAGGGTCTGCCACTCGTCGCCGGCGAAATGGCGGGCGAGCTGCACGATCTGTCCGGCGTGGTAGGCGAGGTGAGTCATGTTGCGCTGGATCGCCTGGATGACCGTGTGCGGCTCACCGCGGATGGTGATCCTCTTCTCCAGATCCTGCGGCTTCAGGGCCTCGAGCTCCTCGAAGGTGATCCGCCAGCCTTCGTCCCAGATCGCGCGGATCGAGGCCGGCGTCTCGCCGTCGACGACGAACTCGGAGTCGCGATGGCGATCGGACTTCTCGCCGTCGCTGCTCAGGAAGTCACGCCAGCGCGACCGGTGGTTGCCGCCGAGGTGCTTCATCTGCGCGGCGAGACTCATGTGGATCCGGCCGACGGTCTCGAACAGCTGCTCGTCGGAGACCTGTGCGAGCGCTCGCTCGCACTGCTCCTTGCGCTTGCCGTACTCCTGAATCGCCTCGACCAGCCAAGCTTGCCCGTCCATACGCGCCTCCGTGCCTCTAGCTTAACCGCCGCCG
>JAHEKO010000545.1 GCA_024638355.1 Acidobacteriota bacterium | reverse complement strand
TGGGAATCGGGTTGATGTGGTTCACGCGCTCGCGTCCGCGCCGCTCGACCAGAACGAGCGAAGCCGCTTCGAGGACCTTGAGGTGCTTCATCACCGCGAAGCGGGTCGAGTCGAAGAAGGCGCACAGCTCGCCGGTGGTGCGTGGCCGCTCGCGCAGCAGGTCGAGAATGCGCCGTCTCGAGGGGTCACCGAGGGCGCGCCAGACGCGGTCCTGGGAAGATTGCCCCCTATTCGCGGCACCGGAAGGCCCATCGGCGGCTTGGGCGATTAACATGTGACCTAATGGTCACATAAAGAGTCCGGATCGTCAAGGCCCGGGCGGAGATGAGCCCGGTTCGTCCGCTCGCGCCGGCCGGGTGCTCTGCCTGCGGGCGAACTCGGTGAACGCCCGGCACGCGCTCGAGCCGCCGAAGGCCGCCTTCGGGATGACGTGTGCGCTGTTCGGCGACGTGTAGAGCAGGAGATGGCGTCGGGTCTCGCGAATCGCCGTGATGCCCGCCCAGGTCGTGAAGGTCGTGCCGAAAGGCGTCGATTCGCTCACGCCCTCCTCCGTGAGGGTGACCTCGTGCTCGGTGAGGACCGTGCGGTTCCTGCCGAAGCTGCTCACCGCCAGCAGCAGGATACCCTCGATCACGAGCATCAGGAGCACCACGAGGGCGGCCGTGAACAGTGCCGCCAGGGCCCTGGCCAGAGCCGAGTCGCTGTCGAGACGCTCCCAGGTGGTCCAGAGGTAGAAACCGAAGACCAGCCCGTGGATCACCCAGAGTAGCCACTGGCGGAGGGCTCGATGAACGTTGAACCTCAGGATGTCTTTTCGCGAAAGGCGATAGCTGACCCTCATCTCATCCCCTGGCTACGCCGCAGAACGCCGCGAGCCGCTCGAGCTCGCGCTCGAGCCGCGCGCGCCGTTGCGGGCTCGCGTCGACGCCGGCCTCCCACCAGAGCCCGAGAACCCGCAGCACACGTTGTTTCCGATCCGCCTTGACGTCGACTCTGCCGGTGAAGCGATCGCCCTCGAGAATCGGCAGCACGAAGTAGCCGTACTTGCGCTTCTTCCTGGGTACGAAGATCTCGACCGCGTAGTCGAAGCCGAAGACGCGCGCCGTGCGCTGGCGATCGTGGATGAGGGGGTCGAACGGGCTCAGGAGCCGCAACCGCCGGGGCG
The DNA here is from genome assembly GCA_024638355.1 of Acidobacteriota bacterium. Taxonomy (GTDB): domain Bacteria; phylum Acidobacteriota; class Thermoanaerobaculia; order Multivoradales; family JAHEKO01; genus JAHEKO01. The sequence goes on along the minus strand of JAHEKO010000545.1, from coordinate 1,595 downwards.
CGGCCCGGGCGGAGGCGATCCGGTCCAGGTCCTCGGCCAGCGCGTAGACCGGCGCCGTGGTCCGGTCGCGATTGGCCAGCTCGACCGCTACGCGGACGACGTCTCGCCGGAGCCGCCGCTCGCACCATCCGATCGCCTGCTCGGTGGAGACGGCTTGGAAGAAGCGCGCGATCTGCGCCGGCGTGGCCGCGCCCAGCCGTCGGAGCCCCTGGCGGCACGCCCAGTCGACGTACTCGGCGCGCGAAACCCGCCGCCGCCGATGCTCCTCGGGCACCACCCGCTCGGCCAGGTCGTAGACCTTCTCCCGCTTGTCTCGTCGCGTGACCGCGAGCTTGCCGGTGCGCCAGTGCCACTCCATGGCCACCTTGGCCACGGTGGGCAGAGGGATTCCCTTGGCCTCCGGGTCGACTCCGGCCCAGTCCCATCGCGCCTTCTCGGGATCGAAGTCTCGCGGCTTGAGCGGGCCCTCCCTGCGGATCCTCGTCAATACGCGGTCCAGGTCCCGCTTCGTGACGCCGCTGAAGTAGCGCTTGTAGCCGGGGTGCACCTCGTACTTGCGGAACCGCTCGAAGAAGTGGCGCCAGTATGGATAGACGTCGCTCGGCAGGATGGCGGCGTCGTGCGTCCAGTTCTCGAACAGCGTCCGCGCCCGCTCGATCCGGTCGTCCAGCCACTCCTGGCGATATCGCGGATTGCGCGAGAAAAGGATCTGATGCTGGGCGCGCTCGACCGCCGAGACGGCGTCGACCTGGACGAATCCGAGCCGCGCGACCATGCCGTCGACCCACTCCGGCGACGACGTCGTCGTGGGCGAGGGGAGGGGATCGTCCTGGAATTCGGGCCCCAGGCCGCTCAGGCTGATGAGAGCCCGCCGAAAGGCACGATTCGGAAGCAAAGCGCCAATCTCGCCCAAGACCGCCAGGCTACCCCACCTATTTCGGGGACAGGTGGACAATTGGCATCCCGGTCCGTGATCCTGCACCAGGGTTTCTCGGGTTCTGCAAGCGGAACAGAAATGGTCACCTGTCCGCGGAATTCGGGTAGGGTCTTGGGGCTTGTGAAGGAAGTGGTGATCATCGACGGCGTGCGGACGCCGATCGGAAGCTACGGCGGCGGCCTCTCCAAGGTGCGGCCGGACGATCTGCTCGCCCATATCCTCGCGGCGCTCGCCGAGCGGGCCGGGCTGGATCCGGCCCTGGTCGACGACGTCTACACCGGCTGCGGCAACCAGGCGGGCGAGGACAATCGGGATGTCGCGCGCCACGGCGTGCTGCTGGCGGGCTGGCCGGTCGAGGTGCCCGGCGTGACGATCAACCGCAACTGCGCCTCGGCCCTCGAAGCGGTCAATATGGCGGCCAAATCGATCCTGGCCGGCGAGGGCGACGTCTACGTTGCGAGCGGCGTCGAGTCGATGAGCCGGGCGCCGTGGAGCCTGCCTAAGCCCGATCGAACTCCCACCTTCAAGGCGGCGCAAGCGTGGGACACGACGGTGGGCTGGCGCTACCCCAACCCGCGGATGGACGAGCTCTACCCGATCGTCAGCCTGGGCGAAACGGCCGAGAACATCGCTCAGGAGATGGGGATCACCCGCGAGG
>JAHEKO010000544.1 GCA_024638355.1 Acidobacteriota bacterium | reverse complement strand
GCGAGCTCACCGCCGCCTGCGTCGCCGGCGTCCTCGAGCCGGAGCGGGCGCTGCGGTTCGTCGTGGCGCGGGCCGAGGAGATGAGCCGCGCGCCGGGCGACGGGGCGATGGCCGCGATCTTTGCGCCGGCCGACGAAGTGCGCGAAGCGCTCGAGGGGATTCCCGAGGCACTCGCCGTCGCCTCCTTCAACAGTCCGGAGAACACCGTGCTCTCCGGCGACATTCGAGCGCTCGAATTGGCCCTCGAGAAGCTCGAGCATGCCGGCCTGCGCGCCAAGCGCCTCGAGGTCTCGCACGCCTTCCACTCGCCGCTGATGGAGCCGGCGATGGAGCCGATCCGGTGCGCCGCAGCCGAGCTCGACGCACGCGATCCGCGGATTCCACTGATCTCCAACGTCACCGGCGTTGTGATGGAAGGTGCTCCGAGCCCCGACTACTGGTCCGAGCACGTGCGCCGTCCGGTGCGTTTCGCCGACGGCATGAGGAGCCTCGTGGAGATGGGGTGCTCGACCTTCCTCGAGGTCGGGCCGGGAGGAACGCTGCTCATCCTCGGGCAGCAGTCGCTAGTCGAGAGCGGGCGCGAGTGGCTCCCCTCGCTGGCCCGCGGCCAAGGGGAGTGGCGATCGATGCTCGAGAGCGCGGGTGCCCTCTATCGGCTGGGGGCCGAGGTCGAATGGGACCGCCTCGACGAGGGCTTTGCCCGCCGGCGGGTCTCGCTGCCCACCTACCCCTTCGAGGGACGTCGCTACTGGCTCGACACGCCGGCGTCGCCTCCTCCGGTGGCTCGAGCGGAACCCGCCGCCGGACGGATCGTGACCCCCGTGGCGCTCGGTGAAGGCGAGAGCCGGTTCGAGATCTCGCTCACGCACGACCGCTTCCCATACCTCGGCGACCACCAGGTCCACGGGCAGCCGGTGCTGCCGACCGCGCTGCTCCTCGAGAGCGCTCTCGAAGCGGCGCATCTTCACTTCGGCTCGCGGCGGAGCGCCGTCGAGCGCTTCGTCTACCACACCGCCCTGCTCGTTCCCCGGGAGGGCACGACACTTCGTATCGTCGTCCGCTCCGCCGAGCCGGGCTCGGCCGAGTTCCAGGTCGAGAGCCGGGCAGGCGACGAGGCGATCTGGCGCGGACATGCCGAAGGAGTACTCCTCGATTCGATCGGCGAGGCGCCGAGCCCGCTAGAGACGCCGACGGAAGGGCTGACGGCGGTCGGGACGGGAGACTTCTACGCCACGGCTCAACGACTCGGTCTCGACTATGGCCCCGGATTCCGGGGCGTCCGGGAGATCCAGCTCGGCGAAGGAGAGCTCGTCAGCCGGGTGGCCATCGACTCCGGCGTGGCGAGCGAAGCGTACGGACTCCACCCGACCTTGCTCGATTCGTGTCTCCACGCCTACCTGCTGCTGACGGAGCCCGAGGATGGGTCGATCCATCTACCGATCGGCGTCGAGCGGTACGCGGTACACCGGCCGCGCGTTTCCGAGGCGCGGGTGCACGCCGTACTGCGCGACGGCTCGAAGTCGAGCGAGACCGTGTACGTCGACCTGCGTGTGCTCGACGACCGGGCGCGCCCGATCGCCCAGCTCGAGGGGCTGGCCCTGCGCCGTCTACCGCCCGAGGCGATCGTGCCGGCGGCTCGAGAGACCACCGGCGGCGGCCACCCGATCTACCGGCCGCGGTGGCAGCGGGCGCCGGTCGTGGCTCCGGCTTCTACGCGCGCCTCGGAGCCCGGCGCCTGTCTGATCCTCGCCGACGAGAGCGGTCTCGGCCGAGCGCTCGCCGACGAGATGCGTCGAGCGGGCCATGCCTGTCACCTGGCGCGCCGCGGCGAGACCTTCTCGCAAGACGCCGACGACGAGTGGCGGCTGCGACCGGACGATCCGAGTGACGTCCGGAGGCTGGTGGAGCGGCTCGGAACGGCCGATCCGTCGTTGAGCCGGGTCGTTCACCTCTGGTCGCTGGACGTGGAGGCCGGCGACGAGATGGAAGCGTCAGACGTGGACCGGGCGATCGAGCTCGGAACCCGCAGCGCCCTCTACACGATGCAGGCGATCAGCGCCGCGGAGTCGGCGGCGCGACTCTGGCTCGTGACCCGTGGGGCGCAGGCGGTGGCCGAGCCGCGGTCGCCGATCGCCGTCTGCCAGTCGCCGCTCTGGGGGCTCGGCCGCACCCTTGCCCTCGAGCATCCCGACGCCTGGGGTGGGCTGATCGACCTCGACCCGAAGGCGAGCTCGCCGCAGGACGAGGCGGCGGCACTGCTGCTCGAGATCGCGAGCTCGGACGGCGAGGACCAGGTGGCGCGCCGATCGGAAGAGCGATACGTGGCGCGACTCTCCCGGTTCCGACCCCAGAGCGACGAAGCCGAGCCCGCGCGCTTCCGGTCCGACGCGACCTATCTGATCACCGGCGGTCTCGGCATGATCGGTCTCCAGACGGCGCGCTGGCTCGCGCGCCGCAAGCGGGTGCGCTTCTTGGCCTTGAGTGGCAGGACGCCCCCGGACCGGGCTCAGCGCCAGGCGCTGCGCGAGCTCGAGGCCGCCGGCGTGCGAGCGGAGTTCGTTCGAGCCGACGTCGCCGAGGAGACCGACGTCCGTCGCCTGTTGCGCGGTATCCAGCAGTCCATGCCCGAGCTCGCGGGCGTGTTTCACTGCGCCGGAGTGATCGCGGACGGCATTCTGCAGCGGCTCGCCTGGGAGCAGTTCGAAGAGGTGCTGCGTGCCAAGGCGCGCGGCGCGTGGCTGCTCCACCGCCACACCGCGGCCC
>JAHEKO010000083.1:6361-10969 GCA_024638355.1 Acidobacteriota bacterium | reverse complement strand
AGGTGCTCCTGGTGCAGCTCGCCGGCCGCGAGACAGGCGCCAAGGGCTTCGATGATCGCCATGTTCTCGGTGCGGCGGGTCAGCTGATCGACGAGCTCGGCGCTGCGCAGCAGCGTGCCGATACGGGTGGCGATGGCGGCGGCGAGATCGAGGGTCGACGGATCGAACAGGTCGCCGTCGGATTGAAGACAGAGAACGCCCTTCACCCGACCGTCCAGCAGCACGGGCGCGGCGATATGACCGTCGCGCAGCTGGGCGCTGCCGCTCGCCTTCGCCTCTCCGATGAGCTCGTCGTGCTGCGCGGCTTCCGTCAGCGGCGTGCGGTCGAGATTGCCCTCGAGAGCGATTACCGGCGCGAGGCCCGACCCGTCGTCAACCAGGAGGGAGCCGCGGTCGGCGCCCGAGTAGTCGATGGCCATCGCCGCCGCCAGATTGGCGAGCGGACGGCCGTCGATCGATCCCGTTCGAAGGTGCGTGTCGAGCAGGCCGTCGACGGCACGCAGGGTGTCGCTGGCGCGTCGCCTCGGAGTCGTCATCTGATGAGCTGGTGTGCCCTCAAGATAGCAGAGTCATCCCGCGTTCCAGACGGTCAGCTCGCCGATCGACGCGTTGCCTTCGCGGAGTGGCGCAGCGCCACCAGGCCCAGCGCGAGAAGGGGTATGGACAGCCACTGCCCCGGGGTAAGGCCGCCGTAGGTGGCGTCGGCGATCCGCAGCGAGTCGAGGAAGAAACGGATCGGCGCGTAGACCAGGGTCGCGAAGGCGAACACCCGGCCGTCGGCGGGCCGCTCGCGCCGGGCGAGCAGGGTAATGGCGATCGCCAGCGCCAGCATCAGCCACATCTCGTAGAAGCCGAGGTCGTGGCGGCGGACGCCGGCGATCGGCACGGCCAGGAAGGAATCGCTCGCGGCGCCCGGGTGGTCGTGGATGGCGAAGCAGCCGGCACGGCCGAAGATGTAGCCGCCCACGAAGCCGTAGGTGAGGGCGTCCAGGTAGCGAGGAATCGACAGCCCCTTGCGTCGTAGATAGAAGAGGGCGACGATCCCGCCGCCGAAGATGCCGCCGAAAGACGAGATCCGGGTGCGCGGATCGAGGAGGGCGCCGAGATTCGTCAGCTCCTCCGGAAAATAGAGGGCGATCGAGACCAGATGCGACAGGAAGTAGCCGGCGACGATGATCCAGGGAAGGCCGGCCGACAGGGTCGGCCAGTCGAGGTCGAACCTCTCGCACCAGCGGTAGACGAGGTAGACGCCGAAGAGCATGTCGAGCGCGGCGAGCAGGCCGAAGATCGACAGCCGCAGCGGACCGAGCCGGAGCTCGGAGAACGCTCCGCCGCCGCGAGCGAAGTTGTGGAACAGAAGAAAGCCGATGACCGCGATCAGCGCGAGGATCCACAGGAGATCCGCACGGCGCAGGCCGCCGCCGTCTCTGCTCGCTGCGGAAGGTCCGGTCATGCCGGAGGAACGGTATCCCACGAAGGGATAAGATCGGGGCGTCTTCCGCGTTCCGGTCCCCCCACCGCAGCTCGAGCGTTTGCCACGGCGGCTCAGCCGACAGCAGGAGCACCTTCGCCATGCCATCTTCGTTGAACCAGAAACCGCAGGTCCGGTCCGAGCTCGAGGACGCCGTCGCTCGCTATTCGCGGGTCTTCACGGTGGTCTCTCCGCCCAGGTGCTGCTCGACGGCCTTCGCGCGGGTCTTCTGGGAGGAGCCCTCGATCGCGTTCTACTCGCACGAGCCCTTCGAGGTCATGTACTTCGAGAGTGCATCTCTCGCCGAGGTGGCGGCGCGGCTCCGAGATCCGCTGGCGCTGCGAGGCGTTTCGAGCCGCTCCACAAACCTCGATGCCAAAGCGCTCCTGATCAAGGAGATGCCCTACCAGGTGGGCGCTTGCTTTCCCCTGCTCGCCTCGCTGTCGACTCCGCCTCTCGTCTTCCTGCTCCGCGATCCACGCCTCAGCATCGCCTCGAGGATGAACAAGAAGCGCGAGGTGGGCGACAGCCCGATCTTTCCCCTGGTCGAGACCGGCTGGGAGCTGGTGCGCGAGCAGGTGGCGCACTGCCGCCGCCACGAGATCCCGCACCTGATCGTGCGGGCCGACGACTTCCGGAATCACCCGCTCGCCGTTTTGCCGGAGATCTTCGCCCGTCTGGGCCTCGACTTCGCGCCGGAGATGGTCAACTGGGACTCGCGGAGCGACCTCGATATCGACAACCTGGGCGGCGATCACAGCCACCTCTACCGCAGGGTCCTGGCGAGCACCGGCCTGAGTCCGGGGACCGAGAGCCCGCCGCCGGTGGAGAGCTTTCCGACCGAGGGGGGTTTCCGCGAGCACGTGGCGCTCTGCCTGGAGATCTACGAGGAGCTGTCGCGGTCGCCCGCGCGGATCTCTCCGGGCGAGTGAATAGAATCCGCGGGTGACGATCGCCGCTCCGCCCGCTCGGCCGCTCGATCTCTTCCACCCGCTGATCGCCGAGTGGTTTCGCGAAGAGGTGGGCGCCCCCACCGAAGTGCAGGAGCTCGCCTGGCCGGCGATCGCGGGTGGCGAGCACGTGCTGGTCACGGCGCCCACCGGCAGTGGCAAGACCCTGACCGCGTTTCTCTGGTCGCTCAACCAGCTCATGACCGGCGCCTGGAGCGGCGGCCGCCTGCGGGTGCTCTACGTCTCGCCGCTCAAGGCGCTCAACAACGACATCCGCCGCAACCTGCTCGGCCCGTTGGCGGCGCTCGAAGGGCGCTTCGCCGAAAGGGGCGAGCCGGCGGTCGCCATCCGGGTGCAGACGCGCAGTGGCGACACCCCCGGCTCCGAGCGCCAGCGCATGCTGCGCCGGCCGCCCGAGATTCTCATCACCACACCCGAGAGCCTCAACATCCTGCTCACCTCGGCCGGCGGCCGCTCGATTCTCGGCGGCGTCGAGTGCGTCATCCTGGACGAGATCCACGCCGTCGCCTCCGGCAAGCGAGGCACGCATCTGATCACCGCGGTCGATCGCCTGGTACCGCTCGCGGGCGAGTTCCAGCGCGTGGCCCTGTCGGCGACGATTCGGCCCGCCGAGCGCATCGCCCGCTTCGTGGGCGGTTTCGAGATCGCCGGCCACGGTGAGACCGTCGGCTACCGGCCACGGCCGGTGCGGGTGATCCGCTCGACCGAGCCCAAGAACTACGACATCAAGGTCTGCCTGGCCGAGGGCGGGATGATTCCCGACACCTTCGGGCCGGTCGGCGCGGAGCACGGCGCCCGCGCCCCCGAGACCAACCCGTGGGACGCCCTGGCGGACGATTTCAGGCGGCGCATCGGGGCGAACCGCTCGACCCTGCTGTTCGCGAACAGCCGCCGCACGACCGAGAAGGTCACCCGGCTGCTCAACGGCGACGGGCCGGCCGAGCTCGCCTACTCGCACCACGGATCTCTGTCGCGCGAGGTGCGCTCGGTGGTGGAGCGGCGACTCAAGGAGGGTCGGCTCGCGGCGATCGTGTCGACCAACTCTCTCGAGCTGGGGATCGACATCGGCTCGCTCGACGAGGTGATCCTGATCCAGACGCCGCCGACCCTCGCCTCGGCGGTGCAGCGCATCGGCCGCGCCGGCCACGGCGTCGGCGAGACCAGCCGCGGGCGCCTCTACCCGATCTTCGGGCGCGACCTGATCGAGGCGGCGGTGGTGGCCGCCGGTGTCGGCCGCCAGGATATCGAAGAGGCGGAGCCGATCACCGGCGCGCTCGACGTTCTGGCGCAGGTGATCATGTCGATGACCGCGGCCGAGCGCTGGGACATCGACGAGCTGTACGATTTCCTGCGCACCAGCTTTCCCTATCGCGAGCTCAAGCGGCGGCAGTTCGACCTGGTGCTCGACATGCTGGCGGGCCGCTACGCCGACAGCCGCGTGCGCGAGCTCTACCCGCGCATCTCGATCGACCGGATCGACAACACCGTCGAAGCGCGCCGCGGCGCCGCGCGGCTGGTCTATCTCTCGGGCGGGACCATTCCCGAGCGCGGCTACTTCCACCTGCGGCATCAGGAGACCATGGCCAAGCTCGGCGAGCTCGACGAGGAGTTCGTCTGGGAGCGCTCGCTCGGCGACACCTTCTCGCTCGGCGCCCAGAGCTGGCGCATCATGCGCATCACGCACAACGACGTGATGGTGATGCCGGCGCACAAGACCGCGGCGATGGCGCCTTTCTGGCGGGCGGAGGAGCGCAGCCGGGGCTTCTTTCTGTCGGAGCGGGTCGCGGCCTTCCTGGAGCGCGCCGAGGCGTTTCTCGAGGGCGGCGAGGCCGCGAGCTTCCGCGCGATTCTGCGCGACGAGCACTGCATGGACGACGGCGCCGCGACCCGCCTGGTCGAGCTGCTCGAAAGCCAACGCGCCGCCACCGAGCGGCCGCTGCCCCACCGGCATCATCTGGTGATCGAGCACCTCGCCGAGGACGGGTCGGGCGACGAGAACCGCCGGGTCGTTTTCCATACGCTCTGGGGCGGCCGCGTGAATCGGCCGCTCGCCATGGCGCTCGAGGTCGCCTGGCAGCGCAAGTACGGTACGCCGCTCCAGATCGAGAGCGAGAACGACTGCCTGATGGTCGGCCTGCCGCACGGTTTCGAGGCGCCGGAGCTGCT
>JAHEKO010000083.1:2892-6261 GCA_024638355.1 Acidobacteriota bacterium | reverse complement strand
CGCTCGCCATGGCGCTCGAGGTCGCCTGGCAGCGCAAGTACGGTACGCCGCTCCAGATCGAGAGCGAGAACGACTGCCTGATGGTCGGCCTGCCGCACGGTTTCGAGGCGCCGGAGCTGCTGGGGCTGGTGCGGCCCGACAACGTCGAGGCGCTGCTGCGCGAGCGCCTCGAGCAGACCGGGTTCTTCGGGGCGCGCTTCCGCGAGAACGCGGGGCGCGCGCTGCTCCTGCCACGCGCGAGCTTCCGCCGCCGCGTGCCGCTGTGGCTCATTCGGCAGCGGGCCAAGAAGCTGCTGGAGTCGGTGAGCGGATACGAGGACTTCCCCATCCTGCTCGAGACCTGGCGCGCCTGCCTCAAGGACGAGTTCGACCTCGAGAGCCTGAAAGTCGTCCTCGATCAGCTCGCGCGGGAGGAGATCCGGGTGAGCGAGGCCCGCACGTCGGCGCCCTCGCCGTTCGCCGCCAATCTGATCTGGAAGCAGACCAATCGCCTGATGTACGAGGACGACACTCCGGAGGCCGGCAGCTCGGCCCTGCGCGGCGACCTGCTCAAGGAGCTGGTCTTCTCGTCCAGCCTGCGGCCGCAGATTCCGCGCGAGCTGCGCGATCGCTTTCAGCGCAAGCTCCACCGCACCTTTCCGGGGTATGCACCGCGCAGCGCGGTGGAGATTCTCGACTGGGTGCGGGAGCGGATCCTCCTGCCCGAGTCCGAGTGGCGAGAGCTGCTCGACGCCGTCGATCGCGACCTCGAAGAGGGCTCGGTGCGCGAGCTGGTAGCCGAGCTCGGCGGCAAGGTCGTGCGACTCGAGCGCCGGACCTCACCGCTCACCGGACCGGTGGTCGCGCTCGAGAGCCTGCCGCGGCTCGTCGCGGCGGGCGTCGTGGATCTCGACGCGACCGAGCTGCTCTCGCCGCTCACCGACGAGCCGCTCGCCGAGATCGGGCTCGAGGCGTTGCCGCTCAGCGAGGCCTCGCCGAGCTCCGAAGTCGACGCAGATCCGCTTTCCGACCTGGTCGCCGAATGGCTGCGCTCCTACGGCCCGCTCTCGCGCCGGCTGGTCGAGACGACCTTCGAGGTGCCGGCGGCGCGCCTGGAGGAGGTGCTCGCCGGCCTGGTCGAAGACGAGCGGCTGGTGGTCGATCGCTTCGGCGACGACGTCTCCGAGGTCGAGCTGTGCGATCCGGAGAATCTCGAGCGCCTGCTGCGGCTGATGCGCGCGGAGGCGCGGCCCCGGTTCGAGGCGCTGCCGCTCGAGCGGCTGCCGCTTCATCTCGCCGTTCAGCAGCGGCTCGGTACCGCCGGCGCCGGTCTACGCGACCTGCAGCGCTCGCTCGAGACCCTCTTCATGAGCTCGGCGCCGGCGGGGCTGTGGGAGACCGATCTCCTGCCGGCGCGACTCGATCCCTACTACCCCTCGTGGCTCGACAGCCTGCTCCAGGAGAGCGACCTCACCTGGGTGGGGACGGGCAAGGAGAGGCTCACCTTCCTCTTTCCCTCGGATCTCGACCTGCTGCGCAGCCCGGCCGGCGACGACGCACCGCCGGCGAGCGAAGTACTGCCCGGGCGCGACGGCCGCTGGGACTTCTCCGAGCTCGCCGAGAGCTCGGACCTCGACGCTGCGACGCTCACCGAGCGTCTCTGGGACGAGGCCTGGCGCGGCAGGATCGCCAACACCGGCTTCTCGGCGGTACGCACCGGCGTGCTCAACGGCTTCCGCGCCATCGAGGAGAGGGCATCCAGCGCCCGCGTGCGCCGCGGCCGCCTGGGGCGCCGGCGCTTCGAGCGCTGGCGCAGCTCGAGCCCCCTGGCCGGAGACTGGTTCCGGGTGAGCGGCGACGAGCGCCCGGGTCGTGGCGGCGTCGGGCTCGACGCGCTCGACCTCGAGGAGCTCAACAAGGACCGGGTCCGCGTGCTCCTCGATCGCTACGGTGTCCTCTTCCGGGAGCTACTGCTGCGCGAGGAGCCCGCCTTCCAGTGGTCGAGCGTCTTCCGCAGCCTGCGCCTGATGGAGCTCTCGGGCGAGGTGCTGGCGGGGCAGTTCTTCGCCGGCGTTCCCGGTCTCCAGTTCGCTTCGCCGGCGGCCTACCGGCGGCTGCGCGAGGGGCTGCCCGAGGGCACGATCTACTGGCTGAACGCGGTCGATCCGGCGTCGCCGTGCGGCCTCGCCCTCGAGGGCTTGAAGGGGGTCTTTCCGCGCCGGGTGCCGTCGAATCACGTGGTGTTTCACGGCTCGCGCCTGGTGCTGGCGTCGCGGCGGAACGCGGGAGAGCTCGACATCCGGGTCGAGCCCGACCATCCGCACCTCCTCGACTACATCGGCTTCATGAAGGTGCTCCTGACCCGGCAGTTCAAGCCGCTCAAGGTGATCGAGCTCGAGACCATCAACGGCGAGCCGGCGCCCACCAGCCCGTACGGTCCACCGATCGCCGGGGCCTTCACCAGCACCCGGGATCATCGGTCGATCAAGCTGCGGCGCGACTACTGAGGCCGAAGGAGCGGCGAGGTTGGCCGGCCCGCGGTGAAGAAGGGCCGGCCTCCGGAAGATCGGGAGACCGGCCCGTCGAACCGTCGCTCGAGTGCCCGAACGTCAGGCTAGTCGCCGTCGACCGGTGGGCCGCCGAAGCCGCCCCGGCCTCGGTGGCCGCGACCGCGACCACGCCACTCACCGGCGTGCTCGCGCATGTGCTCGCGCAGCGCCTGGGCTTCGACAAGCTGCTCGGGCGTCAGCACCTGGTGGACGTCGCTGGCGATCCTGGCGCGCATGACGGCGAGGTCGGCCTCGACGGCGGCAACGCGGCCGGCGGCCTCGCGGATGGCGGTCTCGTCGAAGAGCTCGGCGTGGATCTGCTCCTGGAGACCGAGACGGGCGACCCGCATCGTCTCCATCAGGCCTTCGGTCTCCTCTTGGTAGTTCTCGTGGATCGCGTGGATCTGCTGCTGCTGCGCCTCGCTCAGGTCGAGCCGCTCGGCGATGCGTCCGGCCAGAAAGCCGCGGCCGAAGTGGCCTTCGGGGCCTGGGCCCAGCCGAGAGCCGAACCCGCGGCCGAAACCCGGCCCGTGCTGGGCGGCGAGGGGCGCCGCCAGCAGCAGCGCCGGAACGGAGTAGAGAACGAGCTTGGTCAGGGTCTTCATGGTCTGTCCTTCCTTCTTGATCGTCGGTTTTCGGTTGTCGGGTCGACCGTTCGCGTTCATCCAGACAGATGCTCGCCGTGGACGGGCGGTTACGAAACCGGACCTCGAAACCTCACTCGACGGTCGGGAGCGCCACCCGGCGGTGTCGCGTCCGAGGCGGCGCGTAACCGGACGCCGGCGGCCGGCATCTAGAGGAGTGAGAGACGATGGATGGAGTAGCCTGTATCTCCGCGATG
>JAHEKO010000083.1:0-2792 GCA_024638355.1 Acidobacteriota bacterium | reverse complement strand
CTCGACGGTCGGGAGCGCCACCCGGCGGTGTCGCGTCCGAGGCGGCGCGTAACCGGACGCCGGCGGCCGGCATCTAGAGGAGTGAGAGACGATGGATGGAGTAGCCTGTATCTCCGCGATGGCCGACGACGGCGCGATCGAACCGCAGAGTGAGGAAGCGCGGCTGATCGCGGCGTGTCGCAAGGGCGATTCCGACGCCTTCGCCGACCTCGTTCGCCTGCACGAGCGTCGGGTCTTCCGCCTCGCCGGGCGTTTCTTCCGGCGGCGGGAAGACCTCGAGGAAGCGGCCCAGGAGACCTTTCTGACGGCCTGGACGAAGCTCCACACCTATCGCTCGGAAGCGCCCTTCGAACACTGGCTGACCCGTGTCTGTCTCAACTGCTGCTACGCTCGATTGCGCAAGACGAAGCCGGCGGAGGAGCTGATCGCCGATCGCGTCGAGGCCCCCGCGGCCGATGCCGACGCGCGCCTGGAGGTCGAAGGGCTGTTGCGGACGCTTCCGCCGGAGGATCGGTTCGTGCTCCTCCTGCTCCATGGCGAAGGCTGGTCGGTGTCCGAGATCGGCGAACGGCTCGGCTGGAGCCGGGCGAAGGTCAAGGTCAGAGCGTTTCGAGCGAGAAAGAAGCTGCGACGGCTCCTGGAGGAGGCATCGACGTGACCTGCGACGAATATCGCGACAAGCTTCTGGCGTGGGAGGGGATCGAGCCGCCGCCCCCGGTTCGAGCCCACCTCGAGTCGTGCACGAGCTGCGCCGCGTTCGCTCGGCGCTTCGAGACGGCGCGCGAGGCGCTTCGCGACCATCGGGCCGAGCACCAGCCCGATCCCTACTTCGCCCGGCGCGTGAGCGCGCTGGCGGCGGGCGGCTCCGACCCGCTTGGCTGGGCGGCGATGAAGCTCCTGCCCGTGACCCTGACGCTGGTCCTGGCGATGAGCGCGTGGTGCTGGCTGGCGACGCCGGGGCCGTCCGAGCTGTTCGAGCAGGCGCCGACCGAGGACCTGCTCGGCTGGGCGCTGGAGGAGAGCGGGTCGTGAAGCGGGCAGCGGCAATCTGGGCGGTGTCCGGGATCCTGGTCCTCGGGATTCTCCTCGGGGTCCTCGGCACGCACCTCTTCTACGCCCACAAGCTCCGCGAGCCGGGCTCGTTCTCGGCGGTGGCGGGGCGGTTCTTCGCCGGCCGGCTCGAGCGGGAGCTCGCCCTGACCGCCGAGCAGCGCGACGCCATCTACGCGATTCTCGAAGAGACCCGGCACGAGGCCGGCTCGCTGCGCGAGGAGCTGCGCCCACGGGTGGCCGCGCTCATGGAGGAGTCCGCCGAGCGGATCTCGCAGGTGCTCACGCCGGAGCAGCGCGAGCGCTTCGCCGAGCTTCGCCGCGAGCATCGCGGCCGCGCCGAGCACTTCTTCCTCGGTCCGCCGGGGCCGCCGGGCCCGCCCGGGCGCTTCGGCCGGCGGCATGGATCGTGGCGCGAGCGCCGGATGCGGCCGGGCTCCGAGCGTCCCCGCGCTCCCGCCGAAGCCCTCGAAGAGGCTCCCGCCGAAAGTCCGCCCGACGACGGCTAACCTGGCCGTCTCGCCAGCCAGACGGCGTGCGACGATCCGGCATCGAACGCGCCGCGGTGGAAATCCCCGTAGAGCGCCTCGATCTCGAAGCCGCACTCCGCGAGCAGCTCGCGGCTCTCCTCCGGATCGCTCCAGCTCGTCTTCATCCGGATGTAGCGAGCGGCCTCGACCCGACCCATCTCGTCGAGATCCTCGACGCGCACGAGGATGTCGATCAGCTGCCGCTTCTCGTCGCGCCGCGGGCACTCCCAGATCAGCCGGCCGCGGCCGCTGTCGGAATCGCGAAGGTCGGCGCGCAGAACGGTCGACCCGGAGGCCACCGGGTAGTCGGGGTCGTAGACGAACTGATCCCAGGCGAACCGGCCGCCGGGCCGCAGCTGCTCGTGGACCCGGCGCATGAACAGGCGTCTGTCGGCCTTCGTGGTCAGGTGGCCCATCGAGTGGAAGGGCAGCGTGATGAGCGCGGCCGGAGCGTCGAGCGTGAAGTCGCGGAAATCGGCCTCGACGAGCCGCAGACGGTCCTCGACGCCGGCCGATCGGGCGCGACCGCGGCAGAGCTCGAGAATCGCGGTCGACGAGTCGACGCCGATGACCGCACGGCCGCGTCGGGCGACCTCGATGCAGATCCGGCCGTTGCCGACGCCCAGCTCGACGATCGGCTCCTCGGCTGCCGCCATGAGCTCGACATAGAACGACCGCATGTCCTCGGCCGCGGGGACGGTCGCCACCCAGGCGTCGTAGATCTCGGCGAAGCCGTCGTACGGAACGCTCGGCACGGTACCCGAGTCTACGGCGTGCCCGCTACCGGAACGAACTCCTCCATGACCGCCTTGCGGAGCAGCGCCGGCGGCAGCAGCCCCTGGGCGAGCACGAAGTCGTGGAACGCACGGCGGTCGAAGTCGTCTCCGAGCACACGCTCGACGTCGGTGCGCAGCTCCATAAGCCGCTGATAGCCGGTGAAGTAGGAGGTCGCCTGGCCGGGCGCCCGGAAGGTGTAGCGCTCGACCTCGGAGGTGGCTGCCGCCTTGGACATGACGACCTCTTCCTCGAGCACGCGCTGGACCTCTTCGGGAGTGACGTCGCCGAGCTGGAGCCCGGGGTCGAGGTGGGCCCGAGCGGCGCGCAGCAGGCGATGCTGCAGCGAGATGAGCTGACCTTCGAGCGGCAGGTAGGGCTTCATCTCCGCCTCGGAGTAGAGCGCCCAGCCCTCGACGTTGGTGCTGTTGAAGGCGA
>JAHEKO010000543.1 GCA_024638355.1 Acidobacteriota bacterium | reverse complement strand
ACTACGATCTGGCGACCCCGCAGGCGGCCACCGAGTACGCCATCGAGCACATGGATCTGCTGCCCGAGCAGCGCGAGAACATCCAGGTCGAGTACTACGAGGCGGGGCACATGATGTACCTTCATCCGCCGTCGCTGGTGAAGTACAAGGAGGACCTGGCAAGGTTCATCGAAGAGGCCTGCGCCGGCTAGCGGGCGCCGGGCCCTTCGACACCGACGAGCTCGGAGTTCCCAGCGACCCTGTGTGGCTGGGCTAGCCGGCGGCAGGGCCGCGCCGCCGCAGGTAGTCGTCGCGGCTCAGTGCGAAGTGGAACGAGTCGAGGCCGCGGATCGGCTCGCGCTTCTCGAGCTTCATGCCGAGCCGCTCGAGCAGCCGCCTGGACGGCTCGTTCGGAACGTCACACCTGCCGATGACGCGCTCGAGGCCGACGACCCGGAAGGCGCGGTCGAGCGCGGCGATCGAGGCCTCGAAGGCGTAGCCGTGACCCCAGGCTCCGGGGTCGAGCGAGAAGAGGATCTCGATCTCATCGACTTCCGCCACGCGGAGAAAGCCGCAGGTGCCGATCAGGCGATCGGGCGGTCTGTAGACACCCCAGACCCCGAGTCCGTGCCGAGCGAAGAGCTCGCGGCTCTGGCGCAGCTCGTCCTCGACCTTCTCACGCTCCGGCGCCCGACCGTCGAAGAGCCAGCGACCGACCTCGCGGTCGCTCCAGTGCGCCAGCGCGGTTTCGAGATCGCGCGGGGTGAGGGCCCGTAGCTCGAGGCGCTCGGTCGAGAGAATCGGAAAGTTCACGCTATCGAGGCCGACGGTAGCACCACTACAATCGTCTGCGAATGACCGCTCGCATCGGCATCGACCTCGGCGGGACCAAGACGGAGGGCGTGCTCCTCGACGCCGCGGGCTCGACGCTCGAGCGGCTGCGCCGCGCGACGCCGCAGAGCGCCGGCTACGAGGCGATCGTCCACGCGACCGCCGAGCTCGTCGGCGAGCTGGAGCGGGCCGCGGTGGGGGAGACCACGCTCGGCATCGGAACGCCGGGCTCGATCTCGCCTGGTGACGGCTGCCTGCGCAACAGCAACACGGTCTGCCTGAACGGCCGCCCCTTTCGTGACGATCTGGAGCGAGCCGTCGGCCGTCCCGTCGCGATCGAGAACGACGCGAACTGCTTCGCCCTGGCCGAGGCCCATCTTGGCGCCGGCCGCGGGCACCGACTCGTCTTCGGGGTGATTCTCGGCACCGGCGTGGGCGGCGGCATCGTCTGCGGCGGGCGGGTGCACGGCGGCCGTCTGGGCATCGGCGGCGAGTGGGGGCATCAGACGCTGGTACGCGACGGCGCTCCCTGCTATTGCGGTCGCGCCGGCTGCGTCGAGACCTATCTGAGCGGACCGGCGCTCGAAGCCTCGTGGCGCGAGGCGACCGGCGATTCGAGCGGTCTGCCCGACATCGTGCGACGCTTCGAAGACGGCGGGGTCTCGGGCGAGGCCCGGGCCTGGAAGGACGAGTTTCTCGAGCTGTTCGGGATCGCGATCGCCAACGTGATCAATCTCCTCGACCCCGACGTGGTGGTCCTGGGCGGGGGTGTCTCGAACCTCTGGTGGCTGTACGACGAGGGGCTCGAGCGGGTCCGCGCCAACATCTTCTGCGACGTCCGGGACACGCCGGTGGTGCGGAATCGACTCGGCGACTCGGCCGGAGTCTTCGGCGCCGCCCTGCTGCCGGGGGCGACGAGGTAGCGATGGGCGCTCTGCGGCGCAGAACGATCCGCGCGGCCGGCCGCCTGCTCTGGCCGCTGCTCTACCTGCTGCTCCGGCTCTTGATTAGGTCGTGGCGGATCCGGCTGATCGACGCGGCGGGCTCGGTAGACGAGCTCGCCGGGGCCGGGGAACCGCGGGTCCTGGCGCTCTGGCACTCCGATCTCCTGCCGTGCGGCGCGCTCCTGCACCGGCGACTCGGGCCGCGATGCGCGTCGATCACGGGCCTGGTCAGCGGGTCGGCGGACGGTGAGATCCTGGCTCGCGTGGCGGCCGGCTTCGGCTTCCACGCGATCCGGGGCTCGACCAGTCGCGGCGGCCTGGCGGCGCTGCGCAACCTCTATCGGGAGATCAAGCAGGGCCGGTCGATCGGCATCGCGCCCGACGGCCCGCGCGGCCCGGCGAGGGTCGCCCAGACCGGCATCGTGCAGGTCGCCATGCTGTCGGGCGTCGCGATCCTGCCGGTAGCCGCGCACGCGCGGCGGGCCTGGCGGGCTCGCTCCTGGGATCGCATGGTGATTCCGAAACCGTTCGCGGAGGTCGTGCTGGTGGCCGGGGAGCTTCTGCGCTACGAAAGCGGAGCGGACGTGGAGCGGGAGGCAAAGGCGCTCGAGGGGATCCTGAGCGGCCTGAGCCGACGGGCCGAACAGCACGCAGCCTAGCCGGATCGGGCTGCCGCCCTTCGCATCCGGTGTCACGCGAAGCGTGCCGGCCGCCGAATCCGGCTGATACTCTAGGCCGCGAAGCGAGCGGGTCTCTAGGTTCTATGAGTAAACGGCGACGTGCGCGGGAGATGGCGGTGCAGATGCTCTATCAGAGCGATCTGGGCGAGGCCGGCCCTGCGGCCGTCTTCCACGACTTCAACCCCGAGGAATACCTTCCCAATAACCTGAGCGACGAACAGGCCTCGCAGGCGTTCGACTATGCCAAGCGGCTGGTCGACGGCACGGTGGAGCATCGAGAGGAGATCGACGATCTGATCAAGGGCCAGGCCGACAACTGGCGTCTCGAGCGCAT
>JAHEKO010000082.1 GCA_024638355.1 Acidobacteriota bacterium | reverse complement strand
CCGGGGTCAGGACGTCGACGGTCCTCAGGCTGAGCCTCTGGACCTCGCCGTAGGTGTTGCCGATCCGCACCCAGTCGCCGGGCCGGTAGGGGCGCTCGTAGAGGGCGACGACGCCGGCGATCAGGCTGCTCGCGTAGTCCTTGAACGCGAAACCGAACGCCACCGCCATCGCCCCGCCGATGGCCAGGAGGTTCTCGGCCGTCGGCTCGATGAACAGCGGGGCGATGTAGAGAATCGACGCAACCAGGATCAGCAGGCGCAGAAGGGGCTCCCACGGCAGGATGTAGAAGCGGAAGCGATCGGGCAGCCAGCCGGCTACTTTCGGCACGATGACCTTCACCACGGCGATCAGCGCCAGGGTGATCGCCAGGGCCACCGCGGCCTCGACGTACTCGACCTCGCTCCAGTCACGGAAGATCCGCGTGGCTTCGATCTGCTGGCCCTCCGAGCCGCCCATCAGCTATCCCTCCTGTAGCCCATCCCTAGAACCCATCGACCAGGAATCCCTCGCTCTTGAGATGCCCTCGCACCGCGGTGTAGGCGTTGATGGGGACTCGTAGCTCGCCTTCGCGCTCCTCCAGCAGGCCTTCGTTGACCACGTCGCGGATGCGCCGGAGAAGATCGTGGCGCGGGAAGGGTAAGACCTCGGTCAGCAGCTCCCGCTCGAGACCGCCGTGCACCAGCACCGCATGCAGGACGAATCTGTGGACCTCTGCGAGCCGGGAGGGGATCACGACGTCGAGCTCGTGGAGGGGCGACGTCCACAGCGCATTCTGTCGCTCGGTCTCCACGTCGCCCTCCCCTTTCCGCTCCTCGGTCCCCAGGCGCAGGCAGCGCCTCCACAGGTCGAGAGCCACTCCCGGATTGCCCCGGGCCGCCGAGGCCAGCCTCACCAGCGTCGCGGGAACCGACTGGGTCTCGCCTTCTTCCTTGTTCCGGGGATCCGCCGGGGGACCGAAGATCACCTCGTTCCGCTTGCCCGTCGAGCGGCAGGCGAACCCCTTGGACCGCAGCGGCGGACCGAGCCAGCCGGCCAGCGCCCGGGCGTCCAGCGCGGCCAGGGTCAGGGGCTCTCCCAGAAGGTCTCCGACACCCACGGTGTGATCGAGAAAGGACCACGCCCAGCTATCGCAGCCGACCAGGACGGGAGAGGGCATGCCGCGGACTCGCTCGAGCATCGAGCGCACGGCCGGAAGCGCGCTCTCGCTTCGCAACAGCCAGCGGTCGAGTTGTGAAATCACGGTCGGCCGGTCGGATTCCGCTTCGAGCGCCTCCAGCTGCTTTCGGACCTCTTCGGCGCCACCGAGAAGCTCGACCCGCGGCGGCGGCTCGAGCTCCCGCCACTCCCGGCCGCGCGCCAGGGCCGTCATCACCTCGCCGAGGTGCGAGCCGGGCGGCCCGACGACCACGCCGGCCCGGGCCGCGCCGCTGGCCAGGTCGTGGCGCTCCTCCAGGGCCGCGCCCAGCGCGCGCGCCATCTCCTCCGCATCGAGCTCGGGCAGCACGCCGGTCAGCAACTCCGCGGACGGCCGCTCGTGCGGCGGCGGCTCGGCGTCGCTGTCCTTCGCCCTGCGCACGACACCCAGCGCCGATTTCCACACGCGGCGGAAGCCTCGGAGCGTCTCGCTCGAGAGGTCGCTCGGCGGCACGTATTCGGCGGCGGAAACGTACCGCCAGATCGTCTCCTGGTCAGCCACTGGCCCTGGATCCCAATGTGCCGACGATTCTCTCACGCTCCGCGATACGCTGGGTCCATGCACCCCGAGTCCGGTCTCCGCGTCGAGTGTTACGCCGGATACCGCGGCGAAGAAACGCCCCGACGGTTCGTCGACGGCGACAGGCGGGTCGAGGTGACCGAGATCCTCGATCGCCGGCGCACGCCCGACCACCGGAGCTTCAAGATCGCGGCCGCCGACGGCTCGATCTACTGGCTGCGGCACGACGTTCGGGACGATTCCTGGGAGGGAGGACCCGCTTGAGCACGACGTTTCCGGATTTGACGCTCGCGGATTGGATCGACACCCGCGACACTCTCCACGGCTATACGCAGGTGCTGGGCAAGATTCGTCGGGCGCTGACGCCGTACCAGCGCCACTGGTGGCACGTCAGCCTGCGGCTCGCCGCCGGCGGCCTCACCACCACGCCGATTCCGGCGCCGGAGGGGTCGTTCGAGCTCGGCCTCGACCTCACGCGCCACGAAGCCACCTTCTCGGCGACCAGCGGCGAGCGGGACACGGTCGCTCTGTCCGGGCAGCCTGCCGTCGAGCTCCTCGACTGGGCGCTCGGCAAGGCGAGAGCCGTCGGCGCCGAGCCGAGCCTCGAGCGCGACAAGCACGCCAGCGACGCGGGCGCCTACGACCGACAGGCGGTCGGCCGCTACCTTCGAGCCCTGTCGACCATGGACCTCCAGTTGAAGTCGTTCGGCGGCGCGCTTCGCGAGTCCACCAGCCCGGTGCAGCTCTTCCCGCATCACTTCGATCTGTCGATGAACTGGTTCTCCGGCCGGCTCGTGCCGGATGTCGATCCCGACGACGAGGAGAACGCCGACGAGCAGATGAACTTCGGCTTCTCGACCGGTGACGACAACCTGTCGGAGGCCTACATCTACGCGACCGCCTATCCGCTCCCCGACGAGCTCGCCGGCACCGAGATGCCGCCGGGCGCCCGCTGGTACACCGAAGGCTTCCAGGGGGCCGTGCTGCCCTACGCGGAGCTCTCCGGCGAGACGGGCGAAGAGATGCTCCGCGCATTCCTCACCACGCTCCAGCGGGCCGGCGCGAAGCTGATGACGGACTAGCCGCCCGCGGCCGAGGCTCGAGGCCCGGCCTCCTCGTCAAGGGCGAGCCCTACGCGAAGTGATCGGCCGTTTCGCCGTGGAGTCCGACATGGTTGTGATGGGCACGCTGTCGCGAGGCGGCGTGGACGGCCTGCTGATCTCGGTAATAATGCCGAGCGAGTTCTGCGGAGAGTGGAGTGCTCGGTGCTGACGCTCCGCGGGTGACCAGCGCAGCCTGATCGTGGCGAGCCGCCACGGAGAACCTGCAGACACCCAGCCATCATGACCGATCCACTCCAGTCGAGCGCCCGAGGCCGGCGCCGCGCCACCGGAGCTCGTAGGTGAGCGCGGCGGCCGCCCTCTGGGCGACTCTTCTGGTCGTGGCGCCGGCGCTGGCCGCGCTCGCCATCTTCCTCGGCCGGCTGCCGCCGCGCACGGCGTCGGTGTGGGGCGCGGGCGCCTCGGCAGTCTCGCTCGCCGCCGCCGCGGCGCTCCTGTGGCAGCGCTCGATCGGTGTAGCGACGGTATGGGTCGGCTCTCCCACCCTCCGTCTCGACGTGAGCTGGCGCCTCGACGTGTCGACGCTGGCTCTCGCCCTGCTGGTGGCCGCGATCGGCCTACTGGTTCTCCAATACGCCGGCAGCTACTTCCACGGCGACCGTCGGGCCGGGCGAACCATCGCGCTGCTCGCCGCCTTCGAAGCGGCGATGCTGGGACTGATTCTCGCCGACAACCTGCTCCTTCTCTACGTCTTCTGGGAGCTCACCGGGCTCTGCTCGTTCTTCCTGATCAGCAGCGACCGCTCCAAGGGCCAAGCCGGCCTGCGGGCGGCGAGTCACGCGCTGCTGGTGACCGTAGCGGGCGGCCTGTCGATGCTCGTCGGCCTGCTCTACCTCATCGCCCAGACGGATACCGCCAGCCTCGCGGCGCTGCTCGGCCTCGAGCTCGAGCCGGCGGTCGCGACCCTCGCCCTGGCTTTGATCCTGCCGGCCGTGCTGACCAAGAGCGCTCAGGTACCGACGCACTTCTGGCTACCGGGCGCGATGGCGGCGCCCACCCCGGTCTCGGCCTACCTCCACTCGGCGACGATGGTCAAGGCGGGCGTGATCCTGCTCCTCTTCTTCTATCCGGTCCTCGGGGGGTCGCCGCTCTGGACCTGGGGCCTGCTGCCGCTGGGAGCGGCCACCTGCGTCTGGGGCAGCGTGCGGGCGCTGGCGCAGAGCGACATCAAGCTCCTGATGGCGTGGTCCACGGTCTCTCAGCTCGGTCTCATCACGCTGACGATCGGATTGGGGACGGACATCGCGATTCGCGCCGCCATCCTGCACGTATTCGCCCACGCCGTCTTCAAGGCGGGGCTCTTCCTGACCGTCGGAGGCGTGGACCACGCCGCCCACTCCCGCTCGCTCCACGACCTGGGCGGTCTCTGGCGCCGGGCGCCGCAACTGGCCGTGGCCGCGGCGATTCTCGCCGGTTCGATGGCCGGGATACCGCCCCTTGCCGGGTTCCTGTCCAAGGAGCTGATCCTCAAGAAGGCGATGATGGCCGAGCTCTGGGTCCACGGACTGGCGGTCGGCGCCATCGTGCTGGGATCGGTGGGCACCGTCGCCTACTCGAGTCGCTTCTTCTTCGAGGTCTTCACGGGCCAAGCCCGGAGCGCAAGCGCCCGAGCGGCCGAGCGGCCGTCGGTCGGCCTGCTGCTCGCGCCGCTGGCCTTGGCGGGCTCGACGCTTCTCGCCGGCCCGGCGGCGCCCTGGGTCGATCGCGTCTTCCTCGAGCCGGTCGCCTTCGCGATGGTCGGCAGACCGCTCGAAGTCAAGGCCCTGTCTCTCTGGTACGGCATCAACGCGGCGCTTCTGTTGAGCGTCCTAATCGTGTCGACCGGATACCTTGTGGACAAGTGGCTGGGCCTTCGCTTCCTCAAGGAGCAGGCCCCGCGCTGGTGGCACGGCTCGGAGCTCTTCGACTCGCTGATGGCGGCCTCGCAGTCCATCGGCGAGCTCGTCGTCCGCGCGCTGGCGGGCGGATCGCCCAGGGCGTACCTGGCAATCGCCGCCGCCTGCGGGCTCCTTCCCGGCCTCGTCCTGCTGCCGGGGCTGAGCGAGATCGATTGGATCTCGGCGGAGCCGGCCGGCGCGACGATAGTCGCCACCCTGGCGGTGCTGCTGGCGTTTCTCGTGGCCGCGGTCCGGCCGCTGCCCCGAGTGCTGATCCTCACCGCTATCGGTTTCGCCGTGGCCATGCTCTTTCGCCTGGCGAACGGCCCGGACCTGATGCTCACGCAGCTGCTCGTAGAGGTGCTGGTCACCATCTTCTTCGCTCTCGCGCTCTGGGCTCTACCCACCGGTCCCCGCGAGGTCGCGGGCGAGCGCGAGCGGCCGCGGCGCTGGGGCCGGGTCCTTCTGGCCTCGGCGGCGGGCGTCGGCGCCGCCTCCTGGGTGGCCGCCCTGTCCCGCAGCACCCCCGACACGGCGGTCGCGACCTACGTGCGCGAGGTGGCTCCGGCGATCGCCAAGGGCGACAATCTCGTCAACGTCGTCCTGACCGACGTCCGGTCCGTGGACACCCTGATGGAGACCATCGTCGTGGTGCTCGGGACCCTCGGCGTGGTCGCCCTCCTCAAGGGTCGGGAGCGCGACGACCGCGGGGGCGCGGCCGGCGGCGCGGAGACCGCCTCGCCGCCGCCACGGGGACTGCTCCCCGGCCTGGCTCGAGCCATCCTGCCGATCGGAGCTCTGTTCGCGCTGGTTCTTCTGCTCAAGGGACACAACGCGCCCGGAGGCGGCTTCGTGGCGGGCTTGAGTCTCGGGGTGACCGCCATGCTCGGCTTCGCCGCGTTCGGCCCATCTCGCCTCGGCCGGCGGTCGAGGGCCTCCCTTTCCGGCGTGGCGATTCTCGGAGCCGGTTTGATGCTGGCCACCGGCGCGATCGGCTGGGCCTCCGGCGACCCGTTCTTGACCCAGCTGCACGGCGAAGTGGCGCTCTTCGGGCTGTCGCTCCCCGTGCACACGACAACGATCTTCGACGTCGGCGTGATGCTCGCGGTCGCCGGTGGCATCGGCGCGGCGGGCCTGGCGTTCTGGACCACGGCGGCCGGAAGCGCGGCTCGAGGAGGCCGCTCGTGACGCCCGTCTTCGCCCTCGCGGTGGGACTGCTCACCGGCGTCGGGGTCTATCTTCTGCTCGCGCGGCGGGTCTTCCCCGCCATTCTCGGGCTCGCGCTGCTGGCGCACGCGGCGAACCTCGTGGTGCTGGCGGCCGGGGATCGGGCGGAGAGGGCGCCGATCGTTATCGACGGCGTGGAGCGCGGCCTGCTCGCGGATCCGGTGCCGCAGGCCCTGGTTCTTACGGCGATCGTCATCTCCATGGCGGTGACCCTCTACCTCCTGGCCACCTTCGCGGCGCGAGCCCGGGTCTTCGGCGCGGACGACATCCGCGCCGCCTGGACGAGCGACGCCGAGCGCGATCCCCAGTCGGTTCGCGCCGAGCTGGCGGGTGGCGGCAGGGAGAGAGAATGAGCGGGTTGCCGGTCCTGGTCTGGCTCCTTCCCGTGGTCGCGGGGCTGGCTCTGTGGCTCGTGCCACGGGGCTCTCTCTGGCTCCTGCCCCTCGCGCGGGTCGCGGCCGCCCTGCAGCTCGTGGTCACGGTCGGGCTCTTTCGCGCCACCGCCGGCGGCGACATTCTGGTCCACGCGCTGGGCAACTGGCAGGCTCCCTTCGGCATCGTTCTCGCCGCCGATCGGATGTCGGGCCTTTTCGCCCTTCTTCTGGCTGTCCTCATGTCGATCACGGTCTGGGTGCTGCGCCCCGGCTCGCACGGCGAGCGCTCCGTTCGGCGAGCGCTACCCCTGCTCTTCCTGCTCGCCTTCGGCCTCAATGGAGCGTTCCTGACCGGCGACCTCTTCAACCTCTTCGTTGCCTTCGAGGTCGCCCTTCTGTCGTCGTACCTACTGATCCAGGTCCCGGGCACCGAGCGTTCGCTGCGTGCCGCCTTTCCCAATGTCGCCATCAACCTGCTCGCCTCGATCTTCTTCTTCGTCGGCGTGGGATTGCTCTACGGGCAGCACGGCACGCTCAACCTGGGGCACCTCGCCCGGGCGATCGAGGTGGGCCCGCCCGAGACGCTGACCGTCGTCGCCTGCGGCCTCCTGGCGCTCGCCTTCGGCATCAAGGCCGGTCTGGTGCCGCTCCTCTTCTGGCTGCCGGCGACCTACCCCACCCTCTCCGGACCGGTGGCCGCGCTCTTCGCCGGCATGATGACCAAGCTCGGCGTGTTCGCGCTCTTGCGCACCGTGCCCCTTCTGATGCCGGCGACACCGATTCCCGGCGTGCTGGTCTGGGTCGGTGTGGGCTCGGCCCTACTGGGTGTCCTGGCGGCGCTGTCCGAGTACGAGATCCGTCGTCTGCTCGGTTTTCACATCGTCTCCCAGGTGGGCTACATGGTGCTAGGGCTGGGCCTCCTGACCAGCGGCGCGCTCGCCGCCGCGATCTTCTACCTCACCCATCACATCGTGGTGAAGGCCGTTCTCTTCTTCGTCGCCGACGAGCTCGAGCGGCGCAGCGGCACGCGGGATCTCAGAGCCATGGCGCCCGACCGAGCCCATGCCGGGGGGCTCGCCTCGATCTTCCTTCTGGCCGCGTTTTCATTGGCCGGCATCCCGCCCCTCTCGGGCTTCTTCGCCAAGGTCGGCCTGTTTCGGGCGACACTGGAGCTGGAATCGTGGTGGGCGCTCGGAGCCCTCGCCATCGCCTCCTTCTTCACCCTGGCCAGCATGCTGAAGGTGTGGCGCCTCGCCTTCTTCGCCGAGCGGCCCGCGAAGGCGGCCGTCGAGTCCGGACCGAGGCCGTGGCCCGTCTGGACCCTGGTGTGCGCTTCGATCCTCCTGGCGATCGCGGCGGGACCGGCCTATGAGTTCGCCGAGGCGACGGCCCGTCAGCTCCTGGACGCCCGCTCGTATGCCGACGCGGTCCTGTCGGCCACCAGCGGTGTCGCCCTGGCGGAGGCACCCGGTCCATGAGTCAGGGTACGAGAAGCGCTCTCCCGCTTCGCTGGCTCCGACGGGGGCTCCTCGGACTCCAGCTCCTCGGTTGGTTCGTCTTCGAGCTGTTGCTGGCCAACCTGGCTCAGGCGCGGTTGATCCTCGGATGGCGACTCGACCTCCGGCCGCGATGGATCCGCTACGAAACCCGGCTCGAGTCCGCGGCCGCGCGGACGCTCCTCGGCGTCCTGATCTCTCTCACCCCGGGAACGCTGACCTGCGATCTGCAAGGCGGCACGCTGCTGATTCATGCCCTCGACGCGGAATCCGACGAGATCGCCCTGCGGCCGATTCGCCAGCGCTTCGAAGCGCTTCTGCTGCGAATGGAGGCGGTGAGATGAGCGCGCTCGCCCTGGCCGGCCTGCTGGTGATGATCGTCGCCCTGCTGCTCAGCGGCATTCGGCTGGTCCGGGGTCCGAGCGACGTCGATAGACTCCTGGCCGCCGAGACCGTCGCCCTCGGCCTGGTCGGTCTGCTCATGATCCAGGTACGCGAGATCGAAGACCGCTTCTACGTCGACGCCGCCCTGGGGCTGGCCCTCTTCTCCTTCGTCGGCACCGTCGTGCTCGCGAGGTTCTTGGAACGAGGTACCGATGATGAATGAATCCGGCATGGGTTTCGCCGAGATCCTGGCCGGCCTGCTGGCTCTGGCGGGATCGCTCTTCTTTCTCGTCTCCGCCATCGGGCTCTTGCGACTGCCCGATTTCTTCTGTCGCCTTCACGCGCCCACCAAAGCGGCCACCCTGGGCGTCATGCTTCTCGGCCTGAGCGCGGTGGTGGGAAGCCTCGCGAAGGACGATCTCCTGTGGCTCGAAGAGCTCGCGATTCTGGCCTTTCTGTTCCTCACGATCCCCGTCAGCTCGCAGGTGCTGGCGCGCGCCGCCCGGCGGCGGGGTGTCGGGCAGACGGCGAAGACCCGCGGCGAAGATCCAGCCGCCCGCAGGCCATCGCGATGACGGTCGCGCAGCTTCTCGTGCGCTGCCTCGAGAACGAAGGCGTGCGCTACGTATTCGGCGTCCCCGGCGAGGAGAACGAGGACGTGCTCTTCGCGCTCGCCGAGTCGAGCATCGAGTTCGTGCCGACCCGGCACGAGCAGGGTGCCGCGTTCATCGCCAACGTCTGGGGACGGTTGACGGGACAGGCCGGGGTCTGTCTCGCCACCCTCGGCCCGGGCGCGACCAATCTGCTCACCGGCGTCGCCGACGCCAACCTCGACAAGGCTCCACTCGTCGCTCTGACCGCACAGGGGGGCACCGACCGGCTCCACCACGAAAGCCATCAGTACCTCGACGTCGTCGCCATGTTCGCTCCGGTCACCCGGTGGAATTCGGCGATCGCCTCGCCCGACGTCGTGACCGAGGTAGTGCGCAAGGCTTTCAAGGTCGCGGAGATCGAAAAGCCGGGCGCGACCCACGTGGAGCTATCCGAAGACGTCGCGCGAGCCGCGGTCGACGAGAGCGACCGGCCCCTACCCCGGCGCGTCGTGCGGCGCGCGGCGCCCGATCCGCGAGCCGTCGACCGGGCCATCGAGCTCCTGCGCGGCGCTCGCCGTCCGTTGATCCTCGCCGGCAACGGCGCCATCCGGAAGCGCTCGAGCCGGCATCTGACCGAGCTCGTGACGCGGCACGACATTCCCGTGGCCTCCACCTTCATGGGCAAGGGAGCGGTGAGCGACGCTCGCGACCAGTCGCTATGGAGCGTGGGTCTGGGGTTCAAGGATTTCGGCATCGAAGCCTTCGAGCGGGCCGATCTGATCCTCACGGTCGGATACGACATCGCCGAGTACGCTCCCGAGGGCTGGAATCCGACCGCGACGAAGCCCGTCGTGCACGTCGATTTCGAGCCCGCCGAGGTCTACTCGCACTACCGGCCGGAGGTCGAGGTCGTCTGCGACGTCTCCGCCGCGCTCCGCGAGCTCGGCGACAGGCTCTCCGGCGGGGAG
Organism: Acidobacteriota bacterium; assembly: GCA_024638355.1. Lineage (GTDB taxonomy): Bacteria > Acidobacteriota > Thermoanaerobaculia > Multivoradales > JAHEKO01 > JAHEKO01. The sequence goes on along the minus strand of JAHEKO010000082.1, from coordinate 1,229 downwards.
ACGTCGTTCGAAACCGGCTGGTACGAGCCCATCCGGCGTCGGATCGTCGACGACGTCGCGAGCTATCGTTCGAGGCCCGGCGAGCGCTTCTCCATCCCGGGGGCGCTGAACGTGATCCGGCGCGTGCTTCCCGATCACGGCCTCCTGATCAGCGACGTCGGCAGCCACAAGATGTGGATCGCGCGCAACTTCCCCACCTACTGCCCGAACGGCTGCATCATCAGCAACGGTCTGGCGAGCATGGGCATCGCGCTTCCCGGCGGCATCGCGGCGGCGCTGGCGGATCCCGAGCGGCCGATCGTCGCCGCCATGGGCGACGGCGGGTTTCTGATGAACTCCCAGGAGCTGGAGACCGCCAAGCGCCTCGGGGTCGCCTTCGTCTGTCTGGTGTTCAACGACAACGATTACGGCCTGATCAGCTGGAAGCAGCAGCGGTCGCGGAGCGCGTCGGTCGCCACCGGCATCGGCAATCCCGACTTCGTGCGCTACGCGGAGAGCTTCGGCATCGAGGCCTACCGCCCGAGCTCACCCGACGAGCTCGAGAAGCGCCTGAAGGCGGCCCTCGACGAGCGCAAGCTCTGCCTGATCGAGGTCGAGGTCGACACCGCCGTCAACCGCGAGCTGATCGACAAGCTGAACGCCTACTGGGATCGCTGAGACCCGCGTCGGCGTCCCGACCGCCGATCACCTGTAGCGCTCGCGGCCGCGGCGCACCAGCTCCCGCGCGTCTGCGGCCAGCGCTTTGGTCCTCCTCCGTACCCGACGCAGCCATATGCGCGCCCACACGAACTGCGTGGCGAGAACGGCGAGACCCAGCATCAGGGTCAGCAGCCCCGGGCCGGGAAGCACGAGCAGAGCGGTCCCGATCAGCAGCAGGGTGGAGCCCGCCACCAGGATGAAGACCCGCCAGACCGTGCGGGTCGTCGCGCGATAGATATCGGCCAGAGCGTCGCCGAAGGGCGACTCGAGCGCCGCCGGGTCGCCCGCGCCCACCAGCACCGACGCCAGGACCCCGACCGCGAGGATGACTCCGATGATCGCCAGCGAGACGACCGTCGGTATCGGATGATGGTGGGCCAGGATCATCTTGACGCCGACGAAGGCCAGCAGGAACCCCAGGCTCATCTTGAGATAGCGGAAGCGATTCATCAGGCCCGCGAGAGCGAAGTAGAGCGATCGCAAGCCGAGAATCGCGAAGACGTTCGACGTGTAGACGATGAACGGATCGA
>JAHEKO010000542.1 GCA_024638355.1 Acidobacteriota bacterium | reverse complement strand
CTTCGTCGCCCTCGAGGGCCCGGAAGCCGGCACCTACTACCGCACGACGTCGCGGCTGGTGGAGGGCGAGGCGGTGATCGAGCTGTCGGAGGCCTTCGCCCTCGTGACCGAGCCGGAGGGGTTGACGGTGCAGCTGACTCCGGTCGGCGGCTGGAGTCGACTCTATGTGGCGTCGAGATCGCCCGAGCGACTGGTGGTGCGCTCGGCCGAAGGCGGTGCCGACATCGAGTTCGACGTCCTGGTGCAGGGCGTGCGGCGAGGGTTCGCCGACCACCAGCCGCTGAGTCGGCGACCGGTCGAGCCCCGACCGTAGCCGCCGGCGAGCGCTCTCGCCCCTACTGGGCGAGCAGGCGCAGGAGGTGGTGGCGCAGGAAGCCGAGCCCGTAGTTGAGGGCGTTCGAGCGCGGCAGAAACGGGATCACCGGCTCGCGTCGCAGGTGAATCTCCTCGATCAGCTCCAGCAGGCGGTCGTCGTCGGGGTCGATCCGCAGGCCCTGCTCGATGGCGCGGAGGGCGCTCAGCCGGCGCTCCGCCAGCAGATGCGTGCGCGCCAGGTTGTAGTAGTTCTCCGGCTGGTAAAACTCCCTCTGCACCGCGTGCTCGCAGAGCAGCAGGCCTTCGTGGGGCTTGTGCTGGCGCCAGGCGATGCCGTAGCCGAGGTAGGAGTAGAAGAGGCTCGGAAGCTCGGCCGCCTGCGGGCTACGCTCGGCGACCCAGCCGAGCACCTGCATGCCCTCTTCCCACTCGCCCTGGCGGCAGAGGTCCACTCCGCGCCGGGCCGCTTCATTGAGCGTTGTGGTGTCTGCCAGAGCTCCCATCAGCCCTCGTAGGTTAGGACCGGCGACAGAGCCGCGCTGTGGAGTTCTACGCTGTGGTCTTGGTGGCAGCGCCGGCCTTCTTGCGCTCCTTCTTTCTCTTCTTCTTTTTTTTCTTCTCCGGCTCGACGGCGCCGGCGTCCTCGCCCTGCGGTCGCCGGAACTTCTCGATACAGACCAGCTCGGTGCTGGTGCGGATCAACAGGGCGCCCTCGGCAACGGCCGGCGAGGCCTCGCAGTTGCCCTCGATCTGGCTGGTGGCGATCTGACGGCCGTCGGGGCGGAGGACAGCCGTCTGGCAGCCGACGCTGGTGGCGTAGATCCGGTCGCCGGCGGCCAGCAGCGACGAGTGGTAGTTGCCGCCGCGAAGACGCTTCTGCCAGGCCGGCTTGCCGGTCTGGAGGTCGAACGCGGCGACGATGCCGTTGTCGGTGATGGCGATCAGCCGGCCGTCCAGCAGCACCGGCGTGGGGATCTTGGGTACCGCGCGCTTCGAAGTCCAGAGCGGCAGCGCTCGAGTCGCGGCGCCCTCGCCCTCGAGCCGCCAGGCGGCGATCGAGCGCATGTGCACCGAGCCGGGCAGAATGAGCAGGTTGTCGCTCAACAGGGCCGTGGGCACGACCTGTCGAAGGGTGTGTTCGGCGGTCCACAGGCGTTCGCCGGAGCCGGGGTCGTAGGCCGCGATGAAGGGTGTCGACGGAAAGATGATCTCGGTTCCGGCACTGGTGTCGCGCAAGATCGGCGTGGCGTAGGAGCAGCAGGTCTCGTCGTTCTCGTGGCGCCAGAGCTCGCGGCCGGTGCGCTTGTCGTAGGCGGCGAGCCAGCTGATGTCGTGCACCTCGTCGCCGCCCCACTCGTCGTCGCGAACGACGATCACCGCGTCGCCGACCACGATCGGCGAACTGACCACGCCGTACCGAGCGCGCTCGATGTAGTTGGGGTCGACCTCCTGCGACCAGACGAGCTCGCCGTCGTAGTCGTAGGCGGCGAGGCCCATGCCGAAGTAGACGTAGACGCGCTCGCCGTCGGCAGCGGGCGTCACGGCCGCGGGGGTGTTGAGGTGGTGGCGCCGCTCCTGGCCGGTGGTGAAGACGACCCGCTCCCAGAGAACCTCGCCGGAGGCCAGATCGAGAGCGATGAGGGCGCGGTTGAGGGGCTGGTTGCGATAGGTGGCGCCGTACTTGTCGGGCCCCCACGAGGTCGTCAGGAAGACCTTGCCGCGGCTGACGATCGGCGAAGAGTTGCCGAAGCCGGGGATTGGGCTACGCCAGCGCAGGTTGGAGCTGTCGTTGCTCCAGCGGACCGGCAGCGCGCGTTCCTCGGAGACTCCCTGAGCGTTCTGCCCGCGCCACTGACGCCATTCACCGGGCGCGTCGTCGGCGATCGGCTCGGGCTCGCTCGAGCAGCCGGCCAGCAGGGCCGGCACGAGAGCCGCCGCTGCCAGGGCGCGAAGCCATTCTGTGCGTTGCAAATCCGAATCCTCCGTGAGCTGTGAGCTAGAGATGCGCCGGTCCCGGCGCGCGGTCGGGCGCAGATGCTATCAGTGGTTTGTGAGCGATTCCACCGCCTCGGCGTGAGTTAGATCACTGCGGGCTCACCCGGCCGAGCGTAGCTTTCGAGGCGTGAAGAACGCATCGCTCGCCCTCGCCCTTCTGGTCGTCTCCCTCCTGGTTCCCGGCGCCTCCTTCGGCGATCCCCTCCCCGGTCAGATCGTGGTCGACGAGACCAACCCGCGCTGGTTCCGCTACCACGAGGGTGGTCCTTTCTTCATGGCCGGCCCCGGCGATCCCGAGGGTTTTCTCTATCGCGGTCGCAAGCGCGCCGACGGCACCCGCGACGGCGATCAGATGAAGCTGATCCGCAAGCTCGGCAGCACCGGCGCCAACTCGATCTATCTGATGGCGGTGCGATCCCACGGCGGCGACGGCACCCCGACCCACAACCCATTCGTCGATAAC
>JAHEKO010000541.1 GCA_024638355.1 Acidobacteriota bacterium | reverse complement strand
GGCAGCACGCAGAACGCACCGAAGAGGTCTTTTCGACGATCGAGGAGCGCATCGAGCACCTCAAGCGCTTCCTCGGCGGCTACGCCCGCTTCGCCCGCCTGCCGGCGCCGCGCAAGGAGTCCGTCGACTGGCAGGAGTTTCTGGGCACCCTCGGCGAGTATCCGACGCTCGAGATTCTCGGCCGCTTGCCCGCCGGCAAGGGCTGGTTCGATCCCGCCCAGATGCGCCACGTTCTCACCAACCTGCTCAAGAACGCCGAGGAGGCGAGCGAGGCGCGACTCCAGGCGTCGCTGCGGATCGACGTCGACGACAGCGGCGGCACCTACATCCAGATCGCCGACCGGGGACGCGGCATGGATGAAGAGACGATGAAGAAGGCGCTCCTGCCGTTCTACTCCACCAAGCGCACCGGCACCGGCCTGGGCCTGCCCCTCTGCCGCGAGATTCTCGAAGCCCACGGCGGCAAGCTGTCGCTGCAACAGCACGAGGGCGGTGGCACCGTGGTCACCTGCTGGCTGCCGCCGGGTCCTACGGAAGCGTAGGCTTCGCCAAGCCCATCCCGTCCGGCTCCTCCCCGGTGCGAATCAAGCCGGTCACCTCGAGGTCTTCGGTCCGCACCGTCACCACCACGTCGGCCTGGGTCGCCGCGACCCATGCCGTCTCCCCATCCGGCGCGATGACCAGCCCGACCGGCACCGGGCTGTCGCCGAAGCGGTCGCCGAAAAGCCGCTCGGCGGCGGTCGGCACCGTGCTGAGATCGAGCTGGCTGCGCGCCAGCTCGCGGCGCTCGGCAACGTCGAAGACGACGACCTCGCCGCTGCGCGCGGCCGAGACCAGGGCGCGCGCTCCGTCCGGGGTGATCGCGACCCGGATCGGAAAGCCGGGGCAAGGGACCTGCGCCTCGATCTCCAGGGTCTCGGCGTCGATCACGGTGAGCGTGTCGGCCCCGCGGTTGCCGACCCAGACCTCGCGGCCGTCGGGCGTCACGGCCACGCCCTCGGCGCCTTCGCCGGTCGCGATGTCGGCCAGCTTTGCCCCGGCCGCGAGATCGATCGCGGTGACCGTGCCCGAGCCGATGTTGGCCACGAAGGCCCGGCCACCGTCGGGGGTGACGGCCACCATGTGCGAGATCTCCTGGGCGGTGGCGATCTCGGCCTCTACGACACCCGCGTGCGGGTCGACGACCAGCAGGTGGGCGCTGCCCTCCGTGGTCACGGCCAGCCTGCCGCCGGGCAGCCAGGCCAGCCCGTGCGGCCGGGTGTGCTCGCCGAGCTCGACGGTGCGCGCCACGGCGGCGCGCTCGAGATCGATCACGGTCAGGCTCGAGCCCGGCCGTTCGCGGTCGCCGTAGTTGGAGACGACCGCCGTCTTGCCGTCGGCCGAGACCGCTACCTCGTGCGGCGCGTGGCCGGTCGGCAGGGTCGCCCGCGACGCGCCGCTCGCGAGGTCGACCAGATCGATCGTGTCGTCGCTCTTGTTGGCGACCACCAGGGTGTCGGCGGCGAAGGCCGCGCCCGTGAGGACCAGCGACAGCAGGCAGAATACCGCTCGGATCGTCATCTCCACTCTCCTCGAAGGGGTCGAGTATACGGGGGCGGGGCGGGGTCGCCGGCGCCGGTTTGGGCTAGACTTCGCCTCCGACAGGAGGACTGAGATGACGAACATCGCCGAGCTCGAGCCCACATCCGTCTGGTCGCACTTCGACCGGATTCTAAAGATCAACCGGCCGTCCAAGCACGAGGAGCTGATGCGCGCCCACGTGCTCGCGATCGCCGAGAAGAACGGCCTCGACAGCCAGACCGACGCCGCCGGCAACGTCGTGGTGCGCAAGCCCGGCACCGCCGGCCACGAGAGCGCGCCGGCGACCATCCTGCAGGCCCACCTCGACATGGTCCAGGAGAAGAACTCCGACGTCGAGCACGATTGGGCGACCGACCCGATCCAGCCCCAGCGCGACGGCGACTTCATCAAGGCGTCGGGCACGACGCTCGGGTCGGACAACGGTATCGGCGTCGCCGCCATGCTCGCCATCCTGGAGGCCGACGACCTGACCCACGGACCGCTCGAGCTCCTCTTCACCATCGACGAGGAGACCGGCCTGACCGGCGCCGCGGAGCTCGACGGCTCGATGCTCACGGGGCGCCGGCTGATCAACCTCGACTCCGAGGAGGAGGGCACGCTCACCGTCGGCTGCGCCGGCGGCAAGGACAGCGCCCTGACGCTGCCGATCGAGGCCGATGCGGCCGGCGAGGGCCGGGTCGGCCTGAAGGTCACCCTCCGCGGCCTCAAGGGCGGCCACTCCGGTGTCGACATCCATCTTCAGCGCGGCAACGCCGCCCAGCTTCTCGGGCGGGCGATCCTCGCCGCCCGCGGCGATCACCCGCTCCATCTCGCCGAGCTCGACGGCGGCAACGCCCACAACGCCGTGCCGCGCGAGGCCCACGCCACGGTCGCGGTGCCCGAGTCGCACAAGGACGCTTTCAGCGCGGCGCTCGAAGCGGAGCTCGAAGCGATCCGCGCCGAGTACCGGCCGGCCGAGCCCAGCCTCGAGTTCAGGATCGAGACGGGCGAGATCGAAACGGTCTGGAGCGAAGCGGCCAGCCGCACCGCGCTGAACCTGATCGCGGCGCTGCCCCACGGCGTGATGGCGATGAGCTACGACATCCCCGGGCTGGTGGAGACCAGCACCAACCTCGCCACCGTCAAGCCGCAGGACGGCTCGCTCGAGATCGGGCTCTCCAGCCGCAGCTCGGTGGCGTCGGCGCTCGAGGCCCTGGTGCG
>JAHEKO010000081.1:6283-11034 GCA_024638355.1 Acidobacteriota bacterium | reverse complement strand
GCCGACAGCCGCGACGTCGTCCTCTGGTACTCCGAGCGGCTCAGCGTGCGCCGCAACCGCGTGCAGCGCGGGCGCTACGGCCTGCACTTCATGTACTGCGACGACGCCGAGATCGAGGAGAACCTGCTGACCGACAACTCGGTCGGGGCGTTCCTGATGTACTCGCGCCGGCTGCGCCTGCGCCGCAACACGATCAGCGGCAACCACGGACCGAGCGGCTTCGGCGTCGGGCTCAAGGACATGGACGACGCCGAGATCGTCGGCAACCGCTTCATCGGCAACCGCATCGGCGCCTTTCTCGACAACAGTCCGCGCGAGTCGGCCAGCCGGGTGGAGGTGTCGGCGAACCTGTTCGCCGGCAACGACATCGGCGTCTCGATCCTGCCCAACGTCGCCCGCGGCAGCTTTCTCGACAACAGCTTCGTCGAGAATCAGCAGCAGGTCGAGGTGGCGGGCGCGGGCGCCGACCCGGCGGCCAACCTCTGGCGCGGTAACTTCTGGAGCACCTACGTCGGCTACGACGCCGACGGCGACGGCAGCGGCGACGTTCCCTTCCAGGCCGATCGGCTCTTCGAGGACCTGGCCGACCGCAGCCAGGCGCTCCGGCTCTTCCTCTACAGCCCGGCCAAGGAGGCTCTCGAGGTCGCCGCGCGAACGCTGCCGCTGATCCGCCCGCGGCCGAAGGTGATCGACGAGCGCCCGCGCATGTCTTCGCACGAGCCGCCCGGCTGCCCGCGCCCCGAGCCCGCCACCGGGCCGGGCTTTCGCGCGCTCGGCCTGACGCTGATGCTGTTGGCGGGGCTGCTGATCGCCGCGCCCGGGGCCGCGGCTCGGGCCGGTAGCGGGAAGCCCGCTCCACCCAGCCGCCGAGCGGGCTCCGAGTCCGCGGCCATCGTCCGCGCGCGGGGCGTGGGCAAGCGCTTCGGCGAGACGGCGGCCCTCGCCGAGGTCGACTTCGACATCGAAGCGGGGGAGTCGGTGGCGGTCTGGGGGCCCAACGGCGCCGGCAAGACGACGCTGCTTCGAGTGCTGCTCGGGCTCCTGCCCTTCGACGGCGAGGTGCGGGTCGGAGGCATCGATCCGTGGCGCAACGGCCGCACGGCGCGCGAAGCGATCGGCTTCGTGCCCCAGGAGGTGGCGCTCCAGAGCGACCTCGGCGTGGGTGAGACGCTCGATCTCATCTCGCGGCTGCGGCGGACGCCGTCGGCGGCGATTCCCGCGATCCTCGACCGCCTCGGGCTGGAAGAGGAGGTCGGCAAGCGGGTGGGCGACCTGTCGGGCGGCCAGCGGCAGCGGCTCGCCCTGGCGCTGGCGCTCCTGGCGGAGCCGGCGATTCTGGTGCTCGACGAGCCGACGGCGAATCTCGACGCCCGCGCCCGCGCCGACTTCATCGCCCAGCTGAGCGACCTCAAGGCGACCGGGCAGACCCTGATCTTCTCGTCGCACCGGCCCGAGGAGGTCTTCTCGCTCGCCGATCGGGTGCTCTTTCTCGAGGCCGGGCGGCTGGTGGCCGACGGGCCGCCGTCGCGGGTGCTCGACACCGGCGGGCGCCGCGCCGAGATGTGGCTCCGGGTCGCCCCCGAACGGCTCGAGAGCGCGGGCGCGGCGCTCGAAGCGGCGGGCTTCGAGCCGCGCCGCCTGGGCGAGCATCTGGTGGTCGCGGTCCGCGGCGAGAGCAAGCTCGAGCCGATCCGGACCCTCGACGGCGCCGGCATCGAGCTGGTCGACTTCGAGGTCGATCTCGTCGACCGGCGGCGGCGGCGGTCGGGCGCGGAGACCCGGCGATGAGCCGAATACGCGTGACGGCGATCCTCACCGCCAAGGAGATGCGCGACGCGCGCCGCAACCGGTGGTTCCTGCTCTACGCGGTGGCCTTCTCGGTTCTCGCCCTCGCCCTCTCCTACCTGAGTCTGGCCGGGGCGGCTCGCGGCGGGTTTGCCGGCCTCGGCCGCACCACGGCGAGCCTGATCAACCTGGTGCTGCTCGTGGTGCCGCTCATGGGCCTCACCCTGGGCGCGGCGGGGATCGCCGGCGAGCGCGAGCGCGGCCAGCTGCTCTACACCCTGGCGCAGCCGATCTCGGTCGGCGAGTATCTGCTCGGCAAGTTCGCCGGCCTGACCGCTTCGACCTTCATCGCGCTCCTGATCGGCTTCGGGGTGGCCGCTCTCGCCATCGGCCGCGGCAGCGGCGGCGGCGGCGCGTCGGTGTTCGCCTCCTTCCTCGCCCTGACCCTGCTGCTGGCCGCCCTCTCGGTCAGCCTGGGCCTCATGCTTTCGGCCCTGGTCGACCGCTCGTCGGTGGCCACCGGCCTCGCCCTCTTCGTCTGGTTCGGCTTCGTCTTCCTGGGCGACCTGGGGCTGATGGGGACTTCGCTCATGCTGCGCTTCGAGGCGCGGGAGCTGCTGCTGGCCGCGCTGGTCAATCCGCTCCAGGAGTTCAAGCTGGCCGCCGTGGTGCTCCTGCGCGGCGGCCTCGAGAGCCTCGGTCCGGCGGGCCTCTACGCGACGCGAGCTCTGGGCCGGGGCGTGCTTCCCCTGCAGGTCGGTCTGCTGATCCTTTGGACGCTGGTGCCGCTGGCGATCGCCTGGCGGGTGCTGCGGCGGCGGGGGGCGCTGTGAGGCGAGCCCCGATCGCCCTGGCCCTGCTGCTCCTGGCCGGCTGCACCGACGGCGGCAGAGTCGGCCCGCCGGAGATTCTCTACGGCGTCGACGTCTGCGATCACTGTCGCATGGTGATCAGCGAGGAGCGTCACGCCGCTGCGGCGCGGCCCGGAGAGGGCGAGCGGCGCTTCGACGATCCCGGCTGCATGATCGATTATCTCGGCGCCCAGGCGGGCGCGCCGATCGCCGCCTGGGTCCACGACGAGAGCGCGGCGTGGCTGCCGATCGAGGAGGCCTGGTTCGTCGAGGACCCGGATGGCGGAACGCCGATGGCGTCGGGAATCCTCGCCTTCGGCTCCCGCGAGGCGGCGGCCGGGGCCGCCGAGCGCTACGCCTCCGAGCCCCGGAGCTGGGCGGCGCTCTTGGCTGCCGCCGCCGAGCGGTCGGTCGACTGAGCGTCCAACGCCGGGCAGGCTAGCGGCTAGAAGTGGTCCGGGAACTGGACCCGCAGGGCCGCCTCGAAGTGGCGGGCGATGGCCTCGAAGCCGGAGCTGCGGGGATGGATCTCGTCGTGCCACTGGCCGGGATCGAGCGTTCCGGGAGTCTCGACATGGATGAAATGCCGTCGGTGAATCGAGGCGAGCGTCTTGTTGAACTCGTCGACGAGCCACCTGGCGACGTCCGCGCGGTGGGCTTCGGGAACGAAGACGTCGGGGTCGTAGATCCCGGCCATCGCCCGGTGCATCCAGGGACCGATCTTCTTGATGCCCCAGAGAATCCTGACCGGGCGGTCGGCCGGGATGAGGTAGTCGTAGCCGTGGGCGTAGATGCGGCATTCGGGGTTCTTGTCGTCCCGCAGGTCGCAGAGAGTTTCGTAGGCGATCTTGAGCTGCCGGAACCTGTCTCGAGCCCGGCCGACACGCAGGAAGTCCGTCGGCTTCGAGCCGTTGGGGTTGCTGTGGAGGACATGGAGGAGGTTCTCCCTACCCAGAATGTCGTTGCCGCCGCCGCTCATGAGCAGCGCCTCGGCCCGGTAGGTCTTGCCACCGCGCCGGAGATAGCTCCGGCAGAGGTGCTGGCGGAGCTTTCGCAGGCGTCTCTCGTCGAGCATGCGCAGAAGATGGTCGCCGCTCTTCTCCAGGCGCAGGACATTGAACCGGCCCTGGCGCCGAAGGTGGTCGATGGTGTTGCTGTAGAGGGGGAAGGAGAACCACGAGTCGCCCTCGGTGATGATCGTGGGGCGGTCGGGGTGGTGGCGGATCTGCTGGATGAGACCCTGAATCGTGCTGAACCTGGCGGCGTCCGGAAGCTGTCGAGCCATCGCGTTCTCCTTGCATTCCGATAGGACGGACGCGGGAGGAGTTTTCGCTAGGGGATCTGGACCTCGCGTCTCACCAGGTCGAAGCGCTGGCCGGAGGCGAGAAGGTGGAGCACGACACCGCTCGCGGCGAGGTTGCCCCGCGCGTCGCGTTGCGGATCGCTCGCCGCGCTGAGGTCGTAGATCGCCACCAGGCCCTCGCCCAGAACTTCGAGCCGATCTCCGGGACCGACCACGATCGCGGTTGCCTCGTCGATGCCGATGCCGAGCCGGCCGGGGTTCTCTAGCAGCGCCGCGAGCAGGCGATTCTGACGCCGCCGAACGAGGAAGTGCTGGTCGACGATCACGCCGGGGAGAAGGGCGAGACCCGGCTCGACGGCGAGCGCGCCGGCGCGGATGGCGGGCACGGCCCGGTCCGGGTCGCCGGGCGTGACCGGTCCGAGGATCATCGCCTCGCCGAGCACGGTCGCCCCGGCGCTGGTGCCGGCGACCACGCCGCCGCGGCGATAGAGCTCGTGAATGTGTGCCTCGAGCTCGGTGCCGCTCAGCGCCCCGGCCAGCTTCGCGGCGTCGCCGCCGCCGAAGAAGATGCCGGAGGCCTGGCGGACCCGCTGCCGGACCTCCCACCCGTCGGCGGTCTCACGGTCGAAGCTCAGGAGCTCGGCGCGCCCCGCACCGGCGGTCTCGAGCTCGCGGACGAGCGTCGCCGCCGCATCTTCCGGCTCGGGGTGGCCGAGCGGCACCACCAGAAACCGCGCCTCGGCGCCGCCGGCGAGCGCGACGATCCGCTCCATCACGCGCCCCGGGCGCTCGCCGCCGCCGAGCAGCACGAG
>JAHEKO010000081.1:1578-6183 GCA_024638355.1 Acidobacteriota bacterium | reverse complement strand
CATCTTCCGGCTCGGGGTGGCCGAGCGGCACCACCAGAAACCGCGCCTCGGCGCCGCCGGCGAGCGCGACGATCCGCTCCATCACGCGCCCCGGGCGCTCGCCGCCGCCGAGCAGCACGAGATGGCCGCCCGGGGGCTGGCACCGGCCGGCCGCGGGCAGTCCACCGAGCAGGAAGAGGAGAACGGCAAGCGCTCGGAGCATGGCTTTCGGAATTCTAGCTGCCTGTAGACTAGCGCCGGATGAAGAGCTTGATGCCATTCCTCGTGCCCGGGCTCACGGCCGTGTTGACGGCGGCAGCGTGGGTCGCCGTGTCGGCACCGACGAGCGCCGCTCCCCGTCTCGGCGTACCGACGAAGTTCATGCAAGGAGACCGCTACCGGAGCGCGATCGTCGAGGTCGCCGAGCGGGTGAAGGAAGGCCGAGTGCGGCTGCGGATTCTCGAGCGGCTCGCCGGCGAGAGCCCGGACGAGCTGACCGTGCGCGGCGGCGAAGGGCTGCTCGAACCCGGGAAGGTCTACATCGTCGGACACACCGACAAGCCGTCGCGGCGCTCGTACCGTTGGGACACCGATCCGGAAGGCCCGCGAGTGCTGAGCGTCCCAGCGGTGGGCCCGGCGGTGTTCCAGGACTCCGAGGCCATGCGGACGCTGTTGCGGGAGCGGGCCGCGGACGAGCCATTGACCGATCGCCGCCGACTCGAGGCGGTTCTGGATCAGCTCGGCCGGCCCGACGTCCAGGCGCGCCGGTTCGTGCTGCTGGAGCTGGCGCTGGATCCAGTGCTGCGCGAGCTGATGGACGAGTCCGAGATCAGCCTTCTCCGCGAGACCCTGGAGTCCGGGGCGCTCGAGCCCATGGCTCACGATTACCTGCTGCAGGCCGCCCTGCCGCTGGTCGAAGGCCGGCAGGGAGATTGGCTGGCGCAAGACTGCCGAAAGCTGGTCGCGAGCCACGGTCCACGGCTGGAGCTCTCCTCGTGGATACCGAGTCTGCTGATCACCGCACTCGGAACGCTCGAGCGGATTGGCGTCGCCGCGGATTTCGATGTGATCCACGGCCACGTCGGCTCGAACAATCCGGGTGTCGGGAAGGCGGCCTTCCAGGCCATGGCGGCGCTCGATCCGCGCCGTGCCGCCGGGCTGGCACCCACCTACATCGACGCCGAAGGGGTGCATCCAGACACGCGTCGGTTCATTGCCCGGCTGTCGACGGATCTGGCCGGCGACCGGACGGAGTAGATGCGTCTGCCCGCGCAGCCGAACGCCGGGACCGGTCGGCTCGAGGTCGGTCTGGCCGCGGCCGGCTCGCTGCGCTGGGTCGCCACGGACATCACGCCGGCGCTCGAAGAGGCGCGGCTGCGCCTCGACCTTTCGCCGATCTCGGCGGTAGCTCTCGGCCGTGCTCTGACCGGTGCCGCCCTGCTGCGGCGGATCTTCCTCAAGGTGCCTTCGAGGATCCTCCTCGAGGTGCGGGGCGACGGCCCGCTCGGTCAGCTGATCGCCGAATCGGATGAAGAGGGGGCCTTGCGCGGCACGGTCGGCGCTCCGCGGCTCGAGACGCCGGTCCACGGCATGCGCATCGCGACCCTGGTAGGTGGCGGCGTGCTGCGCGTGACGCGCCAGAACGGCGGCAGCCGCTACTCGGGCGAGGTCGAGCTGGTGAGCGGTGAGCTCGGCGACGACCTGACCCACTATCTGCAGCAGAGCGAGCAGATCCGCTCGGCGGTACTGCTCGGTGTGCTGCCCAGGCCGAACGGCATCGCCGCGGCCGGCGGGCTGATCGTCGAGGCGCTGCCCGGCACCGACGACGAGGTCGTGGAGCGGCTCGAGCACAACATCCGGGCGATCGAGGGCGTCAGCTTCCTGCTCGAATCGGGCGGCGTTCCGGCGCTCGAGCGCGCCGTTCTCGACGGGCTCGAGCGCGAAGTGATCGAGAGCCAGGCGGTCGAGTATCGCTGCCGTTGCAGCCGGCAGAGACTGCTCGAGAAGCTCGTGCCGCTGGCCGCGGTGCAGCTCGAAGACCTGCTCGACGCCGACGGCCGCTGCGAGGCGACCTGCGCCTTCTGCAACTCGAAATACCTCTACTCGGCCGAAGAGCTGACCGCGACCAACTAAAGGAGCGTGATGCGCAAACTACTCCTACCTGCCCTTTTCCTTCCGGTCTTCGCCCTCGGCACCGTGGTTGCGGACCCTGCCTCCGATGTCGCGACCCTGGCGAGCGACGTCGAGGCCGTGGAGCTGGCGTTCGCCGCGAGCTTGGCGGAGCGCGACCTCGAGCGCTTCGAGTCCTTTCTCTCGGAAGAGGCGGTCTTTCTCGGCGGCGGCGACACGCTGCGGGGCAAGGCTGCCGTGGCCGAGGCCTGGGCGGGCTTCTTCGAAGGCGCCGAGGCGCCCTTTTCATGGCGCCCCGAGACGGTCGAGATTCTCGATTCGGGGCAGCTCGCGCTCAGCACCGGACCGGTCTTCGACCCGGCCGGCAATCGCGTCATGACCTTCACCTCGATCTGGCGGCAGGAGGAGCCGGGGGTCTGGAGAATCGTCTTCGATCGCGGGAACAAGTACTGCGAGTGAATCGGATCTCCCCTCTCTCCCTCTCCGCCCGCCCGGTTCCCGAATCCCTCTCTCTCCCGCGCGGGGAGAGAGGGACGCCCCCTCCCGGCGCCCGCTCGGCGCGTCAGCTGCCCAGCCGGGAGCGAAGCGCAGCGGCTTGAGGCATTCCCCTCGTTCCGGACAAGGGCTGATGAGAAGGGCTGCCTAGTCTTCCCAGAGGCGGCTGATCACGCAGGAGTTGACGCCGCCGACGCCCATGTTGATCTTGCCGGCGACCTTGCCCTCGAGATGGGTCGGTCGGTCGACCAGGAGCGAGCTGGAATGCTCGCGAATCTGCGGGTGGATCTCCTCTTCGACCAGATCGATCGGATGTAGCTCCCCCCTGGCGAATCCCAGGTGCTGGGCGGTCAGCTCCCAGCCGCCGCAGACCGACATGCCGTGGCCGAACGAGCCCTTGCGGGCGGTCAGCCGGGTGGTGCCGGGGAAGACCGACAGGGTGTTCTGGAGCTCGGTCCAGTCGCCCGGGGTGGCGGTGGCGTGCATGTCCCAGGTGGCGACCTCCTCGGGCTCGACCTCGGCGCGCTCCAGGGCTCGGGCGATGGCCGCCCGCGGTCCCTCGCGCGAAGGGGTGATGATGTGGTCCGCGTCCGAGGTGTTGGCGACGCCGACGATCTCCAAGCCCAGGGGCCTCATGCCGAGGCCGCGAAAGTAGTCGGCGTCGCCGAGGATCCAGACGCAAGCGCCGCCCGAGACGTGCGTGCCGCGCAAGCCGGTGAACGGCTTGGAGACCTGGCCGTCCTGAGCGACGATCCGCGCCCGGTAGAAGCCGCCGACCGTCAGCTGGTGGGGAGCGGGGTCGCTCATGCCGATGACGCACGCCTTCGCCTGGCCGCCCTGGATGGCGTTGTAGGCCAGCATCAGAGCCGTGCAGAAACCCGAGCACGCGGCGACCGGGGCGAAGGTGGTGCCGGTGATCCTCCCCAGCATCGAAATCTGGGCGGCCGGGATGTTGGGGATGTTCCAAAGCAGCGTGGCGTCGACCGCGTTCCAGGGCTCCTCGGGGCAGCCGTAGCGCTTGTTGAGCTTGCGGCGCGCGCCCATCTTGCGCCGGATCAGGTGCCCCTTCTCGCTCTCGATATCGCCGTCGAGCCCCTGCGACTCGATCTCCTTGAGCTCGACGAGGTAGGCGGTTAGTCCCTCCGAGTGCTCCGCCCAGAACGCGAGCCACTCGTCTTCGACCTGCTCGTAGTCGAGGTCCTCCGGGTCGCGCTCGCGGGGATCGTCGGGCGCTCCGAGCCGCGCGCGGATGTCGGCCCGGCCCTCGGCGCTCTCGGAGAGATACTCGACCAGCGCCTGGTTGCGCTCCGGGCGGCACCAGAAGCGATTCCAGCGCCGCTGGGCGCGGTGATAGGCGAGCGAGATTTCGTAGGTCAGAGCGATGTCGCCGAGGCCCGTGCCGACGTAGATATGGGCCTCCTCGCCCAGCTCCTGGAGGGCCTGCTCGATGCCCGGGTTCTGGCCGAGCGACTGGATGAAGGCGCCGATGGCGAACTTCGCCATGCCACCCATCTTGCTGTCGAGCTGGGCGAACTTGCGCGGTTCGAAGCGCTCGTCGATCCACTCCTTGTAGTCGTTGAAATCGAACTCGGGCGCTCCAACGAGGAAGTTGTTGGGACCGAAGCCGTGAAACGGCTCGAGCCAGCTTCCCTTGGTCGCGAGATTCTGCTCGAAGCGCTCGATGTTGGGCGAGCGCGGAGCCACCACGCCCCAGCCGAAGATGCCGACACGCTTCCTGTCCGTGGTCATTTCGTAGCCGAGTTCCTGCCCCGCCGGCGATTCTCCCTAGCAGCGGAAAGTCTGATTCTAGCCTGACCCGAAACACGACTCGAGCGGGTGCCGTAGGGAGGGGCATGGCGGCGACTCCGATGGCGATCGCGGTGGAGCGGCCCTGGGACCTTCGGGTCGAGGGGCTGATCGACCGGCACCGGCGCCTCTGGCAAGAGGCTTCGGTCGCGTGGCCGGAGCTCGGACCACCGTCGGGCGCCTGGCGGCGGTTTC
>JAHEKO010000081.1:0-1478 GCA_024638355.1 Acidobacteriota bacterium | reverse complement strand
GTGGAGCGGCCCTGGGACCTTCGGGTCGAGGGGCTGATCGACCGGCACCGGCGCCTCTGGCAAGAGGCTTCGGTCGCGTGGCCGGAGCTCGGACCACCGTCGGGCGCCTGGCGGCGGTTTCGACACGCGCGGGCCACGCGTCGGCTGATTGCCGACCTCGCCGGCAGGGTCGAGGCCTACCCCGACGACCGCGAAGAGATCGAGACTTGGAGCGGCGGGCTGCGCGAGCGGGTACTGAGCTTCGGCGAGAGGCGCTTCGGCTGGCCGGCGAGCTACCGGAACCTGTCGTTCGGCGACGACCTCTGGACCGTGGGCGCCGACTTCGTCCGCCGAGCCCGCCGCTTCGACCGCGCGCTGTCGATCGACGAGCTCGGCCAGGCGATGCGCAACGTCTGGATCGTCAACAGCCTGCAGATGCTCTTCGGCGAGCCGGTCGAGCTGACGCCGCCGGTCTTCGCCTACAGCCTGCTCTACCCCTACACCGACAACCTGCTCGACGATCCGGCCCTGGGGCGCGAAGCGAAGCGGGGCATGAACGAGCGTCTCGGGCGCTGGCTGGTGGGCGAGCGCGTCGAGCCGCGGGGCCGCCGTGAGCGGCGGATCCACCGGCTGGTGGGCGTCATCGAGGCGCACTTTCCGCGCGCTCGCTTCGCGGACGTCTACGAGAGCCTCCTGGCGATCCATCACGGCCAGATCGGCAGCCTGCGGCTGCAGGGAGGCGACGGTCCGCCGGATCGCGACGCCATCCTGGCGGCGCAGATCGAGAAGGGCGGCGCCTCGGTGCTGGCCGACGGCTACCTGGTGCGTGGCCGGCTCGCTCCCGAGGAAGAGGATTTCTGCTTCGGCTACGGGGTCTTCCTGCAGCTTCTCGACGATCTGCAGGACGCCGTTCCCGACCGCGAGGCCGGCCACCAGACCCTGTTCTCGATCGATGCCGGAAAGCGTGCGCTCGACCCGTTGGTCAGCCGGCTGTGGAGCTACATGCGGCGGGTCGTCGAAGCGGCCTGCTGCTGCGGCGGCGCGGCGGCCGACGGCAAGGACCTGATCCTGCGCAACTGCACGATGCTCATGGTGTCGGCCGTCGCCGACCGGCCGGAGCTGGTCAGCCGCCGCTTTCGACGCGCGCTCGAACGCAGGTGGCCGGTGAGCTTCCGGGCGATGCGCTCCCTGCGCCGGTTCGCGGAGCGGCGATTCCGCCGGGCTCGAGCGGCGGTGGAGCGGCGCAAGGGCGTTGCGAGCCTCTGGGACCTGATTTGAGCCTCGGCGCCCCCCACAGGTGGGGGCGCTACGGCGAAGGGACGCGCGACAGGGACCGCTCAACCGTGCCGCGGCGATAGCTCCGGTGGTCGCCTTCGAGGGTGAAGGCGATCTCGCTGCCGTCCTCCGTGGCCATCTCGGTCCAGCTCTCGCCGGAGGCGTAGGTGGCCAGGGGCGAGTCGCGCCGCTGGTCGAGGACGTCGACCTCCCAGCGGCTCTTG
>JAHEKO010000540.1 GCA_024638355.1 Acidobacteriota bacterium | reverse complement strand
TTTCGCATGATCCGTCCTTCCACTCTGGGCGGCTGTGGGGCCGCCCGCGTCGGATGGAGAGGCAAGGGGGGTGCCATGCGCGAGTGGCTCTGGCTCTATCGGCGCCGGGCCGGCGGCGCCCGTTCGGACGGAGGCAAAAGCCCAATGGATACCTGGAGGAATGGTGGGAGAGGGAGGCGCCGGGCGCTGTCTCGAGGCCTGGTAGATGGTCGGTTCGGCCGCAGGTTTCGGCCGGGCTCCACTCTCGGGTTCGCCGCTTTTTCGGCGGCGCCCGCGGCATTTTTTCGATTCCGCGGCGGTTCTTTCCCAGCTAGAGTCGGCACGTGCCGGGGCTGCGAACCGAACCGTCGACAGGCTGGACAACCCGCGACTCGGCCGATCTCTACGACATCGAGGCGTGGGGGGAGGGGTACTTCCGGGTCGCTCCGGCGACCGGCCACCTGACGGTGCACCCGACGCGCGCCGACTCTCCGGCGATCGATCTCGTGGAGGTCGTCGAGCGGCTGCGCGGAATGGGCTACCGGACGCCGGTAGTGCTGCGCTTCGGGGCCATTCTCGAGGATCGTCTGCGCCGCCTGCACGACGCCTTCGCGACCGCGATCGCCGAGCACGAGTATCGAGGCGAGTACCGGCCGCTCTACCCGATCAAGGTCAATCAGCAGCGCGGCGTCGTCGACGAGCTCTACTCGATCGGCCGACGCTACGGCTGCGGGCTGGAGGTGGGCTCGAAGCCCGAGCTACTGGCGGTCATGGCGACGGCGCGGGATCCCGATCGGCTGGTGGTGTGCAACGGCTTCAAAGACGCCGACTACATCCAGGCGGTGGTCCTGGCGAGCAAGCTCGGCCGGTCGATCATTCCGATCATCGAGAAGTACTCCGAGTTGGAGCTGATCCTCGAGCACTCGCGCCGGCACGGCGTCAAGCCCCGCCTGGGCGTGCGGGTGAAGCTGGCGCGCGCCGGGGAAGGGCGCTGGGGCGATTCGGGCGGCGCCCGCTCGAAATTCGGGCTGTTCGCCAACGAGCTGCTCGAGGTCTACGAGACGCTCCGGCGTGACGGCCTGGAAGAGTGCCTCGAGCTCGTCCACTGCCATCCCGGCAGCCAGGTCCAGGACATCCGCTCCATCAAGGACGCCCTGAACGAGATCGCCAGCATCTACGTCGAGCTGGCCAGGCTGGGCGCGGGCGTCCGCCTTCTCGACGTCGGCGGCGGCCTCGGCGTCGACTACCGGGGCGCGCGGGCGAACGTCGACTCTTCGATGAACTACTCGATCGAGGAGTACGCCGCCGACGTGGTGAGCCGGGTCGCCTCGGCCTGCGAAGCGGGCGGCGTCGAAGTACCGACGCTGCTCAGCGAATCGGGGCGCGCGCTGGTCGCCCACCACAGCGTGCTGGTCTTCGACGTCCTCGGTCGCAGCGGCCGCGGACGGCTGGAGGTGGACCAGACCCTCGATCAGCTCGAACGCGAGCACGAGGAGCTGCCGGCGCCGATCCACGATCTCTTCGGCGCCCACGAGACCCTCAGTCCCGAGCGCCTGCTCGAGAGCTTCCACGACGCGCAGCAGGCGAGGCAGGAGGCCGTTCAGCTTTTCAGCCTGGGCTACATGAGCCTCGAGCTGAGGGGCCTGGCGGACCGGCTCTACTGGTCGCTCTGCGCGCGGGCGCGCGAGATCGCCGCCACCTGGGAGGACGCTCCGGCGGAGCTCGACGAGCTGGAGGCGATCCTCGGCGACGTCTACTTCTGCAATCTGTCGGTCTTCCAGTCGCTCCCCGACGCCTGGGCGATCGGCCAGCTCTTTCCGGTGATGCCCATCCACCGGCTCGACGAGCGGCCGACGGTGCAGGCGGTCCTGGCGGACCTCACCTGCGACTCGGACGGCCGCATCGATCGCTTTCCCGACGCCGACGGCACCCGCGGCACGCTGCCCGTGCACGAGATCGAGCGCGGCGGCTCCTACTATCTCGGCGCCTTTCTGGTCGGCGCCTACCAGGAGACGCTCGGCGACCTGCACAACCTGTTCGGCGACTCGCACGTCGCGCACATCGAGCTCGATGGCTCCGGCGGCTGGTCGATCTCAGAGATCGTCGCGGGCGATACCGCGGCCGACGTGCTCGTCTACGTCGGCTACTCGCCCGAGAGGCTCCACGAGGCCCTGGGGCACGAGTGCGCGCAGTGGGTGGAGGCGGGTCGCATCACCGCCGACGAGAGCGAGGCCCTGTTCGGCTTCTACGGCGACGAGCTGGCGGGCTACACGTACTTCGAAGACGGGCAGCAGGTCGACCACCCGGAGGAGGCCGTCCCGGAGCCGGCTACCAGCCGAGGAGATAGCCGAAGATCAGCGGCACGACGATCGTCGCGTCCGATTCGATGATGTACGACGGCGTGTCGACGTCGATCTTTCCCCAGGTGATCTTCTCGCTCGGAATCGCTCCCGAGTAGGAGCCGTAGCTGGTGGTCGAGTCGCTGATCTGGCAGAAATAGGCCCAGTAGGGGCAGCGGCGAAGCAGGTCCTGCTGGATCATCGGCACGACGCAGATCGGGAAGTCGCCGGCGATGCCACCGCCGATCTGGAAGAAGCCGACCGTCGCCAGGGCGTCGGCGGCGGCGAGCTCGCGACCGGCCCGGCCCGCGGCCGGGTCTACCGGCGGCAGCTCGCCGACGGGCACTCCGCAAGTGGTCTCCGCGTACCAGTCGGCCAGTGCCGCCATGTACTCGAGCCCGGATCGCGCGATGCCGGTCGAGCCGAGCTTGCCGGCGAGCACCTCGGAGACCAGCGAGTTGCCCAGCGT
>JAHEKO010000539.1 GCA_024638355.1 Acidobacteriota bacterium | reverse complement strand
CCGGCCGGCCGGTCCGCTCGTAGAGCGAGGCCAGGTTGACCCGCGCGTCGACGTGATCGGGCGCCTGGGCGACCAGCTTCTCGAGCAGCGCCTCGGCTTCCGCCGGCTGGCCGAGCCGGACGAGTCCGATCGCCAGGTTGTAGAGCATGCCCGGGCTGTCCGGATCGAGCCGCTCGACCTCGCGGTAGGCCCGCACCGAGTCTTCCACCCGGCCCATCTCGAGCAGGGTGGCGCCGAGAACGCTCCAGTGCTCGGGCTCGTCGGGCTCCTCCGCCACCGCCTGCCGGAAGGCCGCCACCGCCCCCGCGAGGTCGCCGCGGTTGCGCAGGCGCCGGCCGTTGGCCAGGTAGATCTCGACGCCGCGGGCGCCCTCGCCGAGGCGCTCCATCTCGGGATCGGGGTAGCCAAGCTGAGCGGCGCCGCGGTTGGCCAGATAGTCGCGGGCGCGCTCGCGATCGCCCAGCCCGCGGTAGGCGAGACCGAGCCGGTAGCGGATCTGCGAGGCCTCGGGCTGCTCTTCGAGCGCCCGCTCGAACAGCTCCACCGCCGACTCCAGCTCGCCGCGCGCCGCGGCGATCCGCCCCAGGCCGTAGCGCGCGGCGGCGGCGAAGCCTTCGAGCTCGACCAGCGGCGCATAGAGGGCCTCGGCGGCCGCCTCGTTGCCGAGATCGAACTCGACGTCCGCCAGCCGCAGCCGCAGCGTGGGGTCTTCGGAGCGGAGCGCGCGCGCGGTCTCGAACGCCTCCCGCGCGCCTGCAAGGTCGCCCCGTCTCTGGCGGATCGAGCCGAGCAGGTAGATCCACGAGAACTCGTTTGGCTCGAGGCGCGCCGCGTTCACCAGGCAGCTCTCCGCCGATTCCGGCAGGTTGTAGACCAGCAGCAGCCGACCGAGCGCGCCCAGCTCGCCCGCGAGCTCGGCGTCGGGGGCGCCCGCCGCCACCAGCCGCTCGATCTTCGCCAGGCCCGCCTCGATCCCCTCCGCGACCGCCGGCTCGAAGCCGTCGAGCGGCGGGCGGAGGATGGGCGGCGTCAGCTCTCGCGCGGCGAGAGCATTGGAAAGGAGCAGGGCAACGAGCAGCGCGGCGAGCAGCGGAGCGACCGAGCGACGGAGCGCGCTCACCGCACGGCCCGCCAGATCGCGTACCGCGCGAGCTCCGGCGCGACCCACTGCCGAGCGCGCCCGTCGGGCCAGATCAGCCGCACGCGCTCGACCACGGCAGCTTCTCCGAGGCCGGCCAGAACGCGCGGATCGTTCGACGAGGCGTAGCTGCCGTCGACCTGCACCCGGCGCTCGAGCGGGGCGGCGCCGGCGCGCTCGACGACGACGCGGGCGCCCGGTGCGTCCCGCCCGCCGGCGGTCTCCAGCCGCAGGCCCAGCCACGGCGCGTCCTGTCCGTGCTCGTTGATCAGCAGACGCGCGGGACCGGAGTTGTTGGTCAGCAAGACGTCGGTGTCACCGTCGTTGTCGACGTCGCCGAGAGCGATGCCGCGGCTGACCTCCGACAGCTCGAACAGCTCGCCCGCCCCGCCGGAGATCTCCTCGAAGCGGCCGCCGCCCAGGTTGCGGAAGAGCTGATTCGGCTGGTGCAGCGGATAGGCATCACCCGCCCGCACCAGCGCCTCGATCGTGCTCACCGCGCCGTTGGCGACGATCAGATCGAGCCAGCCGTCGTTGTCGAGGTCGATCCAGCCGGTGCCGAACGAGGTCGCCGTCCAGCTCGAATGGCCGAGGCCGGAGCGCCGCGTCTCGTCGGTGAAGCCGCCGGCACCGTCGCTCAGGAAGAGGGTGTTGGTCTCGCCCTGCAGATGGGTCATGAAGAGATCGAGATCGCCGTCGGCGTCGACGTCGCCGACCACCACGCCCATGCTCGCTTCGGGCTGGCCTTCCGAGTTCACCGCGTTGCCGGCGAGCAGGCCGTCGTCGACCAGGGTGCCGTCGCCCTGATTGATCCACATCTGGTTGGGCATCATGTCGTTGGCGACATAGATGTCGATGCGACCGTCGCCGTCGAAGTCGGCGGTGACCACCCCGAGGCCGTTGCCGTAGGCGGCGGCGACGCCGCTCGATCGGGTCGCGTCCTCGAAGGTGCCGTCGCCCCGATTGCGCAGTAGCCGGTCGGGCGCCGGCCGGTAGCTCAGCGGCGCGCAGTAGTCCGGCGCGCCGGTCGGCAGCGTGCAGCGCACGCGCCGGCTGAAGGCGAAGTCGACGTAGTTGGCGACGAACAGGTCGAGGGCGCCGTCGCCGTCGTAGTCGACGAAGCTCGCCGGCACGCTCCAGCGCACGTCGTCGACCCCGGCCCGCTCGGTGACGTCCTCGAACGTGCCGTCGCCCCGATTGCGCCAGAGCTGGTTGGGGCCGAAGTTCGTGAGGTAGAGATCGACCTGGCCGTCGTTGTCGTAGTCGCCGGCCGCGACCCCCATGCCGTAGCCGAGCGCCGCGATGCCGCTGCGGTCGGTGACGTCGACGAAGCGCAGGCCCTCCGCGCCGGCGCCCGGAGTCGAGTCGTTGCGGAACAGGCGGTCGCGCGGGGCACCGTCGCCGGCATACGGCACCTGCGCGTCGGCCAGCGTCTTGCCGGGGCCGAGGATCGCGCCCTGCACCAGATAGACGTCCAGGTCGCCGTCGTTGTCGTAGTCCAACAGTGCACCCCCCGAGCCCATCGTCTCGAGGAAGTAGAGCTCCCCGGTCATGCCGTTGAAGTGGACGAAATCGAGACCGCTCGCCACGGCCCGGTCGACGAACGGAACGTCGGCCGCCGAAACGCCGGCCGAGACGGCCAGATGGGCGCC
>JAHEKO010000080.1 GCA_024638355.1 Acidobacteriota bacterium | reverse complement strand
CGGGCTGGTGCTCGCCGGCGGCGGCCTCGCCAACTGCCTGATCGCCTTCCGGCTGCGTCAGCTGCGTCCCGAGGTCGAGGTGACTCTGATCGAGCGGGAATCGACACTGGGCGGTGAGCACGTCTGGTCGTTTCACGGCACCGACCTGACCGCGGCCCAGCTCGAGTGGCTGGCGCCGTTGATCGAGCGCTCGTGGTCCGGCTATGAGGTGCGCTTTCCGGATCTCGAACGGCGGCTCGACGGGAGCTATCACTCCTTGACCTCCAAGCGCCTCGACCGGCTCCTGACCGAGAGCCTCGGGGAGCGCGTCGTGCGCGGCGGCGAGATCGCCGATGTCGGGCCGCACCACGTACGGCTGACGAACGGCACGGTGATCGAGGGCGAGGCGGTGATCGACGGCCGCGGCGCCGAGCCCAGTCCGGCGCTGCGCATCGCCTTCCAGAAGTTCCTCGGGCTCCACGTCGAGCTCGAGGAGCCCACGGGTCTCGCCGGCCCGATTCTCATGGACGCCACGGTCGAGCAGCGCGACGGCTTCCGGTTCATCTATACCCTGCCGTTTGGCGACCGCTCGCTGCTGATCGAGGACACCCGCTACAGCGACGGGCCCGAGCTCGATGCCGCCGAGATGCGCTCCGAGATCTCGGCCTACGCGGCGCGCCGGGGCTGGCGCGTGCGCCGGGTGGTCGATGAAGAGCAAGGAGCGCTGCCGATCGTGCTGGCCGGAAGCGCCGAGCGCTTCTGGCGGCGGGCTCCGCGCGGCGTGCCGCGTTCAGGCATGCGAGCCCTCCTCTTTCACCAGACCACCGGCTACTCTCTTCCCGACGCCGTCCGGCTCGCCGACGAGATCGCCGCGGCCGATTCCCTCTCCGCCGATCGCCTCGACCGGCTCGTCCGCGCCCGCTCGCTCGCCCTCTGGCGTCGCAACGGCTTCTTCCGGCTCCTCAACCGCATGCTCTTCCTGGCGGCCGAGCCCGAGCTGCGCTACCGGGTTCTCGAGCGCTTCTACCGGCTGCCCGAGCCGCTCATCGAGCGCTTCTATGCCGGGCGACCGACATGGGCGGATCGCGCCCGCGTGCTCACCGGCCGTCCACCGGTGCCGCTCGGGCGAGCTCTTGCTAGTCTGTTGCCCGGCTCGGTACCGAAACCGAGCCTCGAGGCGGAACGAAGGTAGCACCGTGACACAGCCCAAGGCGGCAGTTATCGGCGCCGGGTTCGGCGGCTTGGCACTCGCCATCCGCCTCCAGGCGGGCGGGGCGCAGACCACCCTGATCGATCAGCGCGATCGCCCGGGCGGCCGCGCCTACGTCTACCGCGACAAGGGCTTCACCTTCGACGCCGGGCCGACGGTGATCACCGCTCCCAACCTGCTGGAAGACCTCTTCACCCTCGGCGGCAAGAGGATCGAAGACTACGTCGAGCTCATGCCGGTAACACCCTTCTACCGGCTGTGCTGGGAAGACGGCGACGTCTTCGACTACTCCAACGACGTCGAGGCGCTCAACGCCCAGATCGCCGAGCGTAGCCCGCAGGACGTCGAAGGCTACGCGCGCTTCGCGAGCTATGCCGAAGAGGTCTTCCACGAGGGCTACGTGAAGCTCGCCAACGTGCCCTTCCTCGACTTCACGACCATGATCAAGGTGGCGCCTCAGCTCTTCCGCCTGCAGGCCTTCCGCAGCGTGCACAGCATGGTCGCCAGGTTCGTCAAGGATCCGAAGCTGCGGCAGGTGTTCAGCTTCCACTCGCTCCTGGTCGGCGGCAACCCGTTCGTGAGCTCGTCGATCTACACCCTGATCCACTCGCTGGAGCGCAAGTGGGGAGTCTTCTTCCCCCGCGGCGGCACCGGCGCGCTGATCGACGCGATGGCGAAGCTGTTCACCGACCTGGGCGGCGAGCTGCGGCTGAAGACCCCGGTCGAGCGCATCGACACGGAGGGCGGCCGGGTCACCGGAGTCGAGGCGAACGGCTGGAGCGGCGAGTTCGACGCCGTGGCCAGCAACGGCGACGTCGTCGACACCTACCGCCGCCTCCTGTCCCACGAGCCCCTGGCGACCAAGCGCACCAAGCGGCTGCTGCGCAAGAGGTACAGCATGTCGCTTTTCGTCATCTACTTCGGCACTCGCAAGCAGTATCCCGACATCGCGCACCACTCGGTGCTGTTCGGACCGCGCTACAAGGACCTGCTCAGCGATATCTTCAAGCACGGCGTCCTGGCCGACGACTTCTCCCTCTACCTGCACGCACCCACACGCTCCGATCCGTCGCTCGCACCGCCGGGCTGCGAGAACTTCTACGTTCTGTCACCGGTTCCCCACCTCGGCAAGGCGCCGATCGATTGGAGCGTCGAGGGCCCGCGCTACCGCGACCGCATTCTGGAGTACCTCGACCGCCGCTATCTGCCCGGGCTGCTCGACAACCTGGTGACGACGCGCATCTTCGGCCCCGACGACTTCAAGCGCACCTTCCACGCCCATCATGGCTCGGCCTTTTCGCTCGAGCCGACGCTGCGCCAGAGCGCCTACTTCCGGGTCCACAATCGCGACAACCGGATCGGCGGGCTCTACTTCGTCGGCGCCGGCACCCACCCCGGGGCGGGAATCCCCGGTGTGGTGTCGTCGGCCGACGCCACCGCCGGCCTGATGCTCGCCGACCTCGGTCTGGCCTGAGGCCACGATAGGCTTCCCGCAGGCTGGTCCCCGCGACCGAGCCTTCAAGCGAATGAGCCGGATTCCGCAGACAAGCGCCGGGCGGCGAGAGTGACCGATCGCGTCGTCCTTCACGGCCGGCAGACGATCCGGGTGGGCTCGAAGAGCTTCTTCGCCGCCGCGCGCCTCTTCGATCCGCCGACGCGCGAGAGCGCGTACATGCTCTATGCGTGGTGCCGCTACTGCGACGACCGGATCGACCTGCAGGAGCTCGGTCACGGCCGCAGCGCCGCTTCCGCGGCCTCGGGCCGCGAGCGTCTGGCCGAGCTCGAGCACGAGACGCGGCGCGCGACGGCCGGTGAGCGCATCGACGACCCGGTCTTTCGAGGTCTTCAGCGGGTGGTCGAGACCCACCGTATTCCCCACCATCTGCCGCTCGAGCTGCTCGAGGGCTTCCGCATGGACGTCGAAGGCCACGACTACGCGACCCTCGACGACACGCTGCGCTACTGCTACCACGTGGCGGGGGTGGTCGGGGTGATGATGGCGCGGGTGATGGGCGTCTCGGACGAGGCGACGCTCGATCGCGCCGCCGACCTCGGACTCGCCTTCCAGATGACCAACATCGCCCGCGACGTGATCGACGACGCCCGGGCCGGGCGCCTCTACCTGCCGCGCGAGTGGATCGACGAGACCGGTCTCGCCCCCGAGGAGATCCTCGGCGAGTCCAATCGCGCCGCTCTCTTCGCGGTGACGCGCCGGCTCCTGCTGGAGGCCGATCGCTACTACGATTCGAGCCGCGCGGGCATCGCTCGCCTGCGCACCCGCCACGCCTGGGCGATCGCCGGCGCGCGGCGCGTCTACCGCGACATCGGACGGCTGGTGCTGGAGCGCGGCGAGCGCGCCTGGGATCGCCGGGCGATCGTCGGCCTCCCCCGCAAGCTCGCGCTCCTTCTGGCCGCGGGCGCGGAGGCCGTGCGGCTCACCCGCCTCAGCCGGCGCTCGACGATGGCGCCTCGCGAGGCGCTCTGGACTCGTCCGCGGCGCGAATCTCCTTGAGCCGCTCGCGCAGCTCCGGGATCGGCCGCGCGTAGAGGAAGCCGTACGACACGGCGCCGTCGCGCTCCTTGGTCCAGTGGTGGATCATGTGCGCCTGGATCAGCCGCTTTACGTACTGGCTCTTCGGCCGCAGGTTGACCCGGATGCGCCGGTGCACCACGATGTCGTGGAAGCCGAAGTAGAAGGCGCCGTAGGCCGCCATCCCGAGCCCGATCCACAACATATAGGGATAGCCGTGGGTGCCGAGATAGATGAGGCCGATCGACGGCAGCGAGAAGATCACGCCGAACCAGTCGTTCTTCTCCAGCGGATGATCGGTCGGTTTGTGATGCGACTCGTGCAGAAACCAGAGCGGGCCGTGCATGAGGTAGCGGTGGGTGAGATAGGCGACCACCTCCATGCCCACGAGTCCGACGAGGAAGAACAGCCCGTTGATGAGAATCTTCATGAAGTCTCCAGCCGCCGCGCCAGGCGGCGAGCGATGAAAAGGCCCGCGACGCCGGCGAGGGCGAGCGCGGCCCAGGGCACGATGAGATCCACTGCCGTCTCGTCCCTCCAGAAGACTCCGATGTACGCTTCGAGAGCCCACGTGTTCGGCGTGATCCAGCCGAGCTGCTGAAGGGCCGGGGGCATGAAAAACCTCGGCACCATGCTACCGCCGAGCGCCGACAGAACCAAGATCGCCACGTTCGACAGTGTTTGAGCTTGCCGGCGGGTGCGGCAGGCGGTGGCCACGGTCAGGGCGAGACCGGCGGCGGCGGCGCTCGACACCAGCGTCGTGACCGCCCAGAGCGCGAGGTGACCGGGCAGATCGATCCGGTAGGCGAGCCAGGCGATCACGAAGATGACGGCGATCTGCACGAACCCCTGGACGGTGAGATAGAGGAACTTGCCGTTGACCAGGACATCGATGTTCGCCGGCCCGGCCAGGATGCGATCGAGGATTCCGGAGTCGTTCTCCTCGATCAGGCTGATCGCGCCGTGAACCGCCGAAAAGAGGAGAAAGAGCACCGCCACCGCGCCGGCGTAGTAGGCGACGTGATTCTGGGCGGCCGCCTTGCCGGCGACGTCCTCGCGCTCGAACAGATCCTGGAAGCCCCAGGCCGAGGCCTGGCCCGCGGCCACGGCCTCCGAGGCCTCTTCACCCAGCTCGGCGAAGCCCTCCTCGAGGGCGGCGTGCTGGTCGTCGCTGAGCTCGATGAACTCGTTCTCGAGCAGGTCGACCACGCTGCCCAGCGCGACGTCGGGAAGCGCCGAGAAGTAGGCCTTCTGCACCTGCCCGGAGAGCATCGCCACCGCGACGCCGCGCACCGGATCGCTGACGATCAGCAGCGGCGCCGGTCCGAAGCCGCCCACCGAGCCCAGGGGCTCCGCGTCGGCTCGCACGATCAGCCCCACGTCGGCGGTGCCGCGGCGCACCATCTCGCGCACCTCGTCGGCGGCGAGCCCGGAGCCGACCGGTAGCAGCGCCTCCTCGGCGGCGAGGGCGGCGAGCAACCGCCGCGACAGATCGGTGTCGAGCTCGTCGGCGACCGCCAGCTTCAGCCGCAGCTGCTCCCCGGTCGCGCCGGCGAAGATCATGGCGAAGATGACGAAGAAGACGGCCGGCAGCAGGAACGTCATCGCCAGCGCCCCTCGATCGCGGACCAACGCGAGGAGCATCGCGCGAAAGACCACGCCGCTCATGAGAGCCCTAGCTCCCGCCCGGTGAAGTGGAAGAAGACGCCGCGCAGCCCCGGCTCGCGTACGCGCAGCTCCGCCACCGGCAGGCCGGCGGCGGCAAGTCGCGAGCCCAGCTCGGCGAGCGACTCGAGCCCACCGGCCAACGGTCCCGACCAGCTCAGCGGCTCGTCGGACGCCGCCGTAAGCCCGGCTCCGGTCAAGAGCTCGCGGCCGCTCGCCGTGGGCGGATTCGTGAGCGTCAGCCAGACCTCGCGATGACCTCCGAAGCTCGCCGCCACGAGCTCCTGCAGCGAGCCCTCGGCGCACTTCCGGCCGTCGCTCAGGATGGCGATACGGTCGGCGAGCTCGGCGGCCTGGTCGAGGTCGTGCGTGGTGATCAGGATGGCGAGCCCGCGCCGACACAGGCGCTCGAGGAGGTCGTGGATGAGCTCGCGCGCGCCCGGATCGACGCCCACCGTCGGTTCGTCGAGCAGCAGCAGCTCGGGGTCGTGCAGGGCGCCGGCGGCCAGATTCAGCCGGCGCTTCATTCCCCCCGAAAGCCGATCGATCCGCTCGTGGGCCCGATCCTCGAGCGCCGTCCATTCGAGCGCCTCGTCGACCTTCGCCCCGAGCGCGCGGCGCTCGACGCCCGCCAGCCGACCGAAGATCTCGAGGTTTTCGCGGGCGGTGAGCTCGGGGTAGAGGGCGATCTCCTGCGGCACCAGGCCCAGCCGCCGCCGCGCCTCCAGGCTGGCGCGCGGATCGGCGCCGCTGACGCGTACGCTGCCCGAGGCGAGAGCCAGGCGACCGCAGATCGCGCGTACCAACGTCGTCTTGCCGGCACCGTTGGGGCCGAGTAGAGCGAGGATCTCACCGCGCCCGATGGTCAGGCTCACCCCTTTCAGCGCCTCCCGCTCGCCGTAGCTCTTGCGGGCGTCGAGCACCTCGAGCACGGGAGATGCGGTCACCGCGCCCCTCGGGGTTCGGCCACGCCGGAGCACGGCCGTGGCCAGTCTCGCGAGTTCAGATACATGCGGCGGCGGGCGTCGGCTGTCGGCTAGAGACTGGAGATCGCCCTTCGCGGCTGCCGCGCTTCCACCAGCGTCACGGCCAGACCGGCCAGCGTCGAGCCGCCCAGGCCCACTTTCTCGAGCGCCTCGACCGCCCGCCAGGCGTACGTCTGCGCGGTCCGCCAGGTCCGGTCTACGCCGAGGATCGACACGTAGGTCACCTTGTCATGGGCATCGTCGCCGCCCTCGGCGGCCGCGTTCAGCTCCTGACCCGGCCGATCCTTCAGGTCGTCGAGCGCCTGAAAGCAGAGCCCGAAGTTACGGGCGAACTCGCGGGCGGCGTCCAGCCCCTCGCGCGAAGCGCCGGCGATCAGGGCGCCCGCTTCGGCCGCGGCCACGAACAGGGCCGCGGTCTTGTGCACGACCATCATCTCGAGCTGCCCGAGCGACATTCCGCCCGCGTCCGGAGCCTCGAGATCCTCCTCCTGGCCGGCGATCGCGCCGCCGCAGTCCCCGAGCGCCGAGGAGAGCCGGCGCACCAGACGGATACGCGTCTCTCCCGTCAGCCCGGGCGCCTGCGCCAAGACACCGAAGGCGCGATTGAGCAGGGCGAAGCTGGCCAGAGTCGCGGTCTCCATGCCGAACTCACGGTGATTCGTCGGCAGGCCGCGCCGATGGCTGGCGTCGTCCATGAAGGGAAAATCGTCCACGATCAGAGACGCCGCATGCACCATCTCGATGGAGCAGGCGGGGTCGAGCGCCAGACTCTCGTCCCCGCCGAAAGCCCGGGCGGCGTGCAGGGCCAGAATCGGCCGCACCCGCTTTCCCGGAGCGAGCAGGGAGTAGCGAATGGCGCGATGGAGCCGCTCGGGCGGCACCGTCGGACCCGGCACGAGCTCCCCGAGCCGGCGATCGACCCGCTCGCGGATGGCTTCCGTATCGGCGGACGGATCGGGTGGCGGCGCTTCGTTCAGCATGGTCGAAACCCTGGGCAACGGCGAGATGGCCGAGCCCTCTGCGAGATCGGTGCCCATCGTAGCAGGTACTCTCACCTTGCCCCCGATTTCGGCTGTGCCTCGGCCTGGACTAGCATGCGAGCGCGGATGAGCACCGATTCGATACTCGTAGCCGACATCGGCGGCACCAACGCCCGCTTCGGCATGCTCGAGGGGAAGGGAGACATCTCGAAGCGCCTCGACCTCGAGAACGACCGCTACTCGACCCTGGCCGACGCGGTTCGCGACTACATCGACCGGACCGGCACCCGGCCGTCGGCCGCGGGACTCGCCGTAGCGTCGCCCGTGGTGGACGACTGGGTAGAGCTGACCAACCGCGACTGGAGCTTCTCGATCGAAGCGATGCGCGAGACCCTCGGCCTCGAGCGCCTCGAGGTGCTCAATGACTTCGCCGCCCTGGCGCTGGCCCTGCCGCACCTGGGAGAGGACGATGTGCGCGAGCTCAAGCCGGGGCGGGCGGTCGCGGGCGCGCCGCTCGGCCTCATCGGGCCCGGCACCGGCCTCGGGGTGGCGGCGCTGATCCCGACTCCCGCCGGCGCGGTGCCGCTGGCGACCGAGGCCGGCCATCAGGACCTGGCGGCCACCAACGAGCGGGAGTGGGCGATCCGGCGCTGGTTGAGCGCCCGGCACGGCAACGTCTCGACCGAGCGGGTGCTCTCCGGACCCGGTCTCAGCAACCTGCACGCCGCTATCGTCGCTCTCGATGGCCTCGAGGTCGACTCGCCCCTGCGGCCGCGAGATGTGGCCGCCGGGGCCCGCGACGGCCGCGCGGAGTGCCTCGAGGCGCTCGCGCTCTTTACCGGCTGGCTGGGCGCCACTGCCGGCGATCTGGCGCTGAGCCTCGGCGCGCTAGGCGGTATCTATCTGGCCGGCGGCGTCCTGCCGCGCCTCGAGGAGCTCTTCGACGTCGACCTCTTCTGCGAGCGGTTTCTCGCCAAGGGCCGCTTCCGCGACTACCTGGAGCCGATTCCCGTGCGCCAGGTGCTACGAACCGAATCGGCGCTGGTGGGCGTGGCGCAGTGGATGCTCGACCCGCGACGGCGCGGGCCCGATCAGTAGATCCGAACCGGAATCGCGCTGGTCACCGTCCGCCCACTCTCGGAACCGCGCAGGATGACCTCGAGGCGGTACTCCCCCGGCGGCGCGCCTCCCGGACCGATCGTCGCCGCCAGGCGCTCGACGCCGGCCGTCTCCGTCTGCGCCCTGCTTTGCACTTTCAGCTCCATCTGCACCGCTTCGCCGCCGTCCACGGGCACCAGCCGACAAACGCCGCTCAGCCCCTCGGGGTCCAGGTTGTACCCGACCAGAAGCACCGGCACCGCGGCGTTCGACTTCAGAAAGGGACGCGCGGAAGGCACCAGATTGCGCCGGCCGACGGTCAGCGGATATGCCGGGTCGCCGGCGTCTTCGGCCTGGCTCTCGCCGATCAACCACGTGCCCTCCGGCTCGATGAAGAGCGGCGGCAGGAGCGCCGAGTCGTTCTCGCCGAACGCGGGCACCTCGATCCGGGCGACCCGCACGCCGGTGGCGCCGGTCAGCACGTTGCGCACGAGCACGCGCACCTCGTAGCTGCCGGGGTCGAGCTGCAGGCGACCCAGGAACTTGAAGCCCCGGCTGTCGAGCGCGGGCCGCACCTTCTCCAGATCGAGCTCGACAGCCTGGCCCAGGAAGTCGGCGACCCTGCCCTGCTCGTCGATGGCATAGGCGAAGACCTCGGTCGGGATCACCGGACCGCGATGGCCGCGCAGGAGAGAGTAGCCCTCGATCTCCAGCAACGTCAGCACGTCGGCTCCGCTACCGCTCGCCTTGAAGGGAAGAGCGAGCAGCGAGGCGTCGAGGGCGCCGCCTTCGCGCCCCTCCATCATCAGCTCGAGCGTCCGAAAGCGGCGCTCCTCCGCGGAGAGCGCCATGTAGGGCTTGGGAGCGTAGAAGCCCGGCCGATGCACCAGCCGAGCGCCCTTCGGCCCGCCCTTGAGCTTCACCCGGATCGGATGGTACTCGCCGGGCTCGCCGACATTCTCGGCCTGGAACGACAGCAGATAGGTAAGGCTGGTGCGCTCCAGCATCGACTCCATCGCCTGGCTCAGGTCGTTGTAGTTGCGGAAGAGCTCGCCGCCGGTCTCGTTGGCCATGATGAACAAGGAGTCCTCGCCGGCCGCGCGCCGATCGAACCCGCTGTCGTCGCGCACCCCGCGAGTGTCCACCGCTTGGATGGTGCAGTCGCAGCGTTTGAAGTGGTCGAGCATCTCGAACACGCCCTGGCGGGTACCTACGTCGCCGAAGCGCTCGTCGGAGTCGATTCGCCATAGCTGACCGTCGGCGCCCTCGTCGTTGAGCTGGCCGATGCGCTGCGTATCGTCGGTGCCGACGAGGCTCGCGCTGTCGAAGCCCTCCGAGAAATAGACGACGTGCTTGCGGCCGTCGACCTCGGCCAGGTGGTCGGCGAGCTCGGTGAACGAGCTGGAGAGGGCGAGGATCTGGTTGCGCACCTGCGAGCGAGCGGCGATGCCGCTCATCGCGCCCATGTCCTTGAGATTCCGCAGGTAGTCGGACTCGGAAAAGAGCGTGGTCTCGTAGCCGGCGGAGCGTTCGGGGTTCTCATCCTTCGGCGTGCTGTTCTCCAGGTCGTAGGCGAAGCCGCCGTAGAGCTCCATCAGCTGGCGGTGGTCGGCCAGCACGATGCCCAGGGGATCTCTGACCCGCTCGGACGGCTTCAGGTTGCCCAGGGTCGCGAGGGCGAGGTCGATCTGCCGCCGATCTGAGGTGAAGCCGAGGACCACGCTGGCGCCGGTCGCCTCGCTGTAGACGGCCACGCCGACCAGGTCGGTCGGATGGAGACCATCCAGAACCAGCCGGCGCGCCGCGATCTGCGACCTGACGATCCCGGCCGGGCGGGCGAACGAGAGGTCGAAGAGGAGCAGGAAGTGCCGGCGCGCCACCACGGGAAGCGCCTGCTGCCCGGTTGTCGGGAGGCCTTCGATGGCGGCGAGATCG
This sequence comes from Acidobacteriota bacterium, assembly GCA_024638355.1. Lineage (GTDB taxonomy): Bacteria > Acidobacteriota > Thermoanaerobaculia > Multivoradales > JAHEKO01 > JAHEKO01. The sequence goes on along the minus strand of JAHEKO010000080.1, from coordinate 702 downwards.
ATGACCTCGAAGTCGAGGAGCTTCTGCTTCTTGCGGTCGACGACGATCTCGAAGTTGCGCTCGCCGAGCCCCCGAACCGGCTCCCCGTTCCTGGTGACGTGCACGGGAACCTCGACGACGACCACGTCGGTGACGTCGGCATAGCCGTCGGGCTGCGCCGCGGCGGCGAGCGGAATCAGGATCGAAACGATCGGCAGCAGGCTGGCCACAGGCCTCCAGCGCCGGCTGCGACGGTTCCGGGATGGCTGGGACTGGCGCATGGGACCTCCTGCTCGACTCCGCACAGTATGAGGCGTCTCGGCGCAGATACCCCTCGCTCGCGACGTCGGGCTCACCGAACGGCAATGATATCGATCTCGCTAGACTACCGGCCGTCATGAGATACCGCGCCGCTCTTCTGTCGCTCGCGCTCTCCTCGACGGCCATGACCGCCGCCAACGCGCAGCAGACCATCGCGGCGGATCGGCCCGGGCTCGCCACCGGATCGGCCGTGATCGGGGCGGGTATCGTGCAGCTGGAGACCGGCCTCGCGCGAGCCGATGTGGCCGGGGACGAGCTCTACTCGATCGGTCAGCTGCTGGCGCGCATCGGCTTCTCCGCCCTCGAGCTCAGGCTGTTCGGCAACTCCTTCGTCCTCCAGCGCGGCGGACCGGGTACGCCGGAGGACGAGGGGTTCGAGGACGTCGCTCTAGGCGTCAAGGT
>JAHEKO010000538.1 GCA_024638355.1 Acidobacteriota bacterium | reverse complement strand
AGTACGCCGAGGACGCCCGACCGAGGGAAGCCCGCCAGATCCGGGTATATGCGGCGCCTACACCCCGAAGTAGTGGGCGTCGGGGTGGTGGAAGACGAGCGCCGACACACTCGCCTCCGGACTCATCATGTCGCCCTCGGTGAGGCGCACGCCGATATCCTCGGGCGCGAGCAGCTCGAAGAGCAGCCGCTGGCCGGCCAGGTCCGGACACGCCGGATAGCCGAAGCTGTAGCGCTTCCCCTGATAGCGGGCGGCGAGGCGATCCTTGAGAGTGGTTTCAGGCGGATCGGGGAAGCCCCAGAGCTCGCGTAGCTGGCGGTGCAGAAGCTCGGCGGCGCCCTCGGCGGTCTCGAGCGCCAGCGCCGCGTAGGCGTGGCTCTTGAGATACTCGCCCGCCTCTTTCCACGCCTCGACCCTGCGGCGCACGCCGGCGCCGGCGGTGGTCACGAAGATCGCCAGGTGGTCGTTCTCGCCGAGGTAGTCGGCCAGGCAGAGACCGTCCGGCTCGGGCTGGCGCGGCAGCTCCCAGGCCACGGGCGGCCCGCCATTCGGCGATACCAGGATCGAGTTGGCCTCGGCCCGGGCCGGCAGGAACTGCCAGACGCCCTTTGCGATCATGGTGCCGTCGCGGGCCAGATCCTTGAGCTCGTCGACGACACGCTCGAGCTTGGCGAGCTTCGGGTCGCCGCGCTCGGCGAGCCGCGCCACCGAGCCCTTGAGCCCCAGGTGCTTACCGTAGAGCATCTGGGGGTTGATCTCGGCCCACACCTCGTCGAGATCGAGGGTGACGACGTGACGCTCGACGTCGGGCGGCGCCGGCACCGGCACGTCGGGCCGCACCCGCGAGCTGCGGGTGGTGCCCGCGACCCGCGGCGCGCGCGGCTCGGCGACGGCGACCAGGCTGTCCTCCTCGATCTGCCGAGCGACCTCGGCTTCGAGCTCCGGCCGCTTGGCGGCGTCGGTCAATCGCTCGACCAGCTCGAGGCCGTGCATGGCGTCCTTGGCGTAGGTACACAGGCTGCCGTAGGCGGCGGCGATCTTGCGGTGGGTGAAGCGGCGGCTGAGCGCGGCGCCGCCGACGAGGATCGGCACGTCGACCTCGGCCAGCGCCAGGTCGCCGGCGCTCAACACCATCTGCTGGGCGCTCTTGACCAGGAGGCCCGAAAGGCCGAGCACGTCGGGCTGGTGCTCGCGAACGGCCTGGATGAGCTGCTCGCTCGGCACCCGGATGCCCAGATTGATCACCTCGAAGCCGTTGTTCGACAGCACGATGTCGACCAGGTTCTTGCCGATGTCGTGCACGTCTCCCCTGACCGTGGCCAGCACGATCTTGCCGCGGCTCGAGCCGTCGGCCTTGTCCATGTGCGGCTCGAGTTGAGAGACCGCCGCTTTCATCACCTCGGCCGACTGCAACACTTCGGCGACGATCAGCTCGTTGTCGTTGAACAGCCGCCCGACCTCGGCCATGCCGGCCATGAGCGGTCCGTTGATGATGTCGAGCGGCGCCGGCCAGCGCGCGTCGGCGAGCGCCTGCTCGAGATCGCTCTCCAGACCTTCCTTCGTCCCTTCGATGACCGAGCGGGCGATCCGCTCGTCAAGCGGCAGTTCCTCGCGCGGCGGGCCGGTGATCGCCGACTTGCGTCCGCGGAAGTGCTCGGTGAAGCGCTCGATGGCGGCGTTGGAAGCGTCGACGTCGTCGGGATCGAGGTAGATCAGCGATTCTGCCAGCCAGCGCTCCTCCTCGGGGATCTCGGCGTAACGAGCCAGGCGCTGGGTGTTGACGATCGCGGCGTCGAGGCCCGCCTGGGTCGCGTGATAGAGGAAGACCGAGTTGAGCACCTCGCGGCCCGCCTTCGGCAGCCCGAAGCTGACGTTGGAGACGCCGAGGATGGTGCGGGTGAGCGGCGCCTCATTCTTGATCGCGCGCACGCCTTCGATCGTCAGCGCCGCCGAGCCGATGTAGGCCTCGTCGCCCGTCGCGCACGGGAAGACCAGGGGATCCCACCAGATGTCCTCCGGCGCCAGCCCGAACTCGCCGACCAGCAAGTCGTAGCTCCGGCGGGCGATCTCCACCTTGCGCTCCACGCTGACCGCCATGCCCTGTTCGTCGATGGTGCCGACCACCACCGCGGCGCCGTACATGCGCGCCAGGGGCGCGACCCGCTCGAAGCGGCTACGGCCGTCCTCGAGGTTGATCGAGTTGAGGACCGCCTTGCCCTGGCAGTAGGTGAGCGCACGCTCCATCACTTCGTGATCGGTCGAGTCGATCATCAGCGGCACCTTCACCAGGCGCACGAGCTGATCGAGGAACCTCTCGACGTCGGCGGTCTCTTCCCGATCGGGATCCTGCATGCAGACGTCGAGGATCTGGCCACCGCTTCGCACCTGAGCGCGGCCCACCTCGGCGGCCTTCTCCCACTCGCCGTCGGCGATGAGCTTGCGGAACTTGCGGCTCCCCAGGACGTTGGTCCGCTCGCCGACCAGCAGCGGCCGGTTGTCGGCGGTCAGCTCGACCGCCTCGATGCCCGAGATCAGGCTCCGTTGATGGTGCGAGACCGGCTTCGGCTTGCGCCCGGCGACCAGCTTCGCCAGCGCCGTCACGTGCGCCGGCCGGGTGCCGCAGCAGCCACCGACCAGCCCGAGCCAGCCGTTGTCTACGAAGCGACCTATGACGTCGACGAAATGATCCGGCCCCTGATGGTAGATCCCCTCCTCGTCGGGCAGGCCGGCGTTGGGCACGCACGCGACGCGGGTGTGGGCGAGCTCCGCCAGGGTCCGCACGTGCTCGGTCATCAGCTC
>JAHEKO010000537.1 GCA_024638355.1 Acidobacteriota bacterium | reverse complement strand
TTCGGTCGCGAAGCGCTCGCGCCGCTTCGCCACGATTCGCCTCAGGATGTCGGCGACCTCGGCACTCATCTCCCGCTACTCCCGCGTCGACTCGGCGCGCAGCTCGTCGAGCTTGGTGGCCGCGGCGCCCGACTCGACGGCGTCGCGCGCGCGCTCGACACCTTCGCTGATCGACGCCGCGACGCCGCCGACGTAGATCGCCGCACCCGCGTTGAGCAGGCTGATGTCGAGCACCGGCCCGGGCTCGCCGGCGAGCACCGACAGCATCAGCCGGGCGTTGTCGGCCGGATCGCCGCCGGCCAGCGACTCGACCTCCACCCGCTCGAAGCCGAACTCTTCCGGAGTGAGCCGGCGGCGGCGAATCTCGCCGCCGCGGACCTGCGCGGCGTCGGTCTCGCCCGTCGTGGTGATCTCGTCGAGGCCATCGCTGCCGTGCACCACCAGGGCATGCTCGCTGCCGAGCTCGAGCAGGACCTCGGCGAGGAGGTCCACCAGATGAGCCGAGAAGACGCCGAGTAGCTGCCTGGGGGCGTGGGCCGGATTGGTCAGCGGGCCGACGACGTTGAACAGCGTGCGGACCCCGAGAGAGCGCCGCACCGCCGTCACCTGACCCACCGCCGGGTGGAGTGCGGGCGCGAAGAGGAAGGCGATGCCGATCCGCTCGAGCGAGCGCCCGGCGCGCTCCGGTTCCGTCTCGATCCTGACGCCGAGCGCCTCCAGAACGTCGGCGCTCCCCGACCGGCTCGATACCGAGCGGTTGCCGTGCTTGGCGATCGGCACGCCGGCCGCGGCGGCGATCAGGGCGGCCGCGGTCGATACGTTGAAGGTCGCCTTGCCGTCGCCGCCGGTGCCGCAGGTGTCGACCACCCGGGGTCGGTCGTGAGGGATCGCGATCACCCGCTTCCGCATGGCCGCCGCGGCTCCGGCGATCTCGCTCGCCGCCTCGCCTTTCGCGGCCAGCCCGACGAGCAGACCCGCCTTTACCGGCTCTTCGAGCTCGCCGTCCATCAACCGACCGATCAGCGACTCCATCTCGGCGCGGCTCAGGCTGTCGCCCGCGATGATCCGCGCGAGCGCCGCCGCCGGCTCGATCACGGCCTTTCTCCACACAGAGCGAGGAAGTTCTCCAGCAGGCCACGCCCGCCGGCGGTCAGGATCGATTCGGGGTGAAACTGCACGCCCCAGTAGGGCAGCTCGCGGTGCCGCATCGCCTGGAGCGTACCGTCATCCGCCCACGCCACCGGCTCGAGCTCGGCCGGCAGCGACGACTCCGGCACCACCAGGCTGTGATAGCGAGTGGCCCGTAGCGGACTGTCGATCCCGGCGAAGAGACCCGTTCCGGAGTGGCGGATCTCCGACGTCTTGCCGTGCATGAGGCGAGGCGCGGCTTCCACCCGCCCGCCGAGCGCCGCCGCCAACGCTTGATGGCCGAGGCAGACGCCGAGCAGCGGCACCGGGCGCCGGCGGCGGACGAGGTCGACGCAGACGCCCGCCCGCTCCGGTCGGCCCGGCCCCGGCGACAGCACCACGCCGCTGGCTTGGAGCGCCAGCAGCTCGTCGACGGTCAGGGCGTCGTTGCGCTCGACCCGCACCTCGCACTCACCGCCGTCCCCGATCGAGCTCAGGAGCTGGACGAGGTTGTAGGTGAAGGAGTCGTAGTTGTCGATGACCAGGATCATCTAGTTGGATCGCCCCCCACACCCTCCACGCCCGCCCGGTACCCGACGATGGAGGGATCGTGCCATGACTAGCGGCCTCCGGAGGGGAGGCGGCGGGCGAGCTCGACGGCGGCGAGCATGGCGGCCGCCTTGCTCTCGGTCTCGCGCGCCTCGGTGTGGGGATCGGAGTCGGCCACGATGCCGGCGCCGGCCGTCACCGAGACCTCGCCGGCGCGCGCGACCAGCGTGCGGATGGTGATGCACGTGTCGAGATCGCCGGAGTAGGAGAGGTAGCCCACGGCTCCGGCATAGGGTCCGCGGCTCTCCGGCTCGAGCTCGCCCAGGATCTCCATCGCGCGGATCTTGGGCGCGCCGGAGACCGTCCCGGCCGGGAAGCAGGCGAAGAGGGCGTCGAGCCCGTCTTTGCCCTCGGCCAGGCGCCCGGTCACCTCGGAAACGATGTGCATGACGTGGCTGTAGCGCTCGATCTCCATGAACACCGGCACCTCGACCGAGCCCGGGGCGCTGACCCGCCCGATGTCGTTGCGGCCGAGGTCGACGAGCATGACGTGCTCGGCCCGCTCCTTGGGATCGGCGAGCAGCTCCTCCGCCAGCTGGCGGTCGCGCGCGACCGAGTCGCCGCGCGGCCGGGTACCGGCGATCGGCCGGGTCTCGATGCGGTCGCCCGTCTTGCGCACCAGCATCTCGGGCGACGCTCCGGCGAGGGCGACCTCGGGACTCTCGAGCAGCACCATGTAGGGGCTAGGATTGACCATCCGCAAGGCGCGGTAGAGGGCCAGCGGCTCGATCTGCATCTCCAGGCGCCAGCGCCGGGCGATGACCGCCTGGAAGATGTCGCCCGCGGTGATGTACTCCTTGACCCTCTCGACCGCCGCGGCGTACTGGTCGTCGTCGAGGCTCGCGGTCGCCTCGCCCGGTCCTCCAGGCGGCTCCGGAAGCTCCGCTCCCCCGCCTTCGCCGCGGGCTGTGAGGAGCTCCGCGAGCTCGTCGAGATCCTCCTGCGCCCGCTCGGCGCTCACCTCGCCATCGATCTCGTTGGCGATGGCGAGCACCCGCTGGTGGACATGATCGAAGACCACCAGCCGATCGAAGCGCGCGAGCTGGGCGATCGGCAGATCGAAC
>JAHEKO010000536.1 GCA_024638355.1 Acidobacteriota bacterium | reverse complement strand
GGGTGTAGCGGGCCACTTTCGCCGGATCGAAGCCGTCGAAGACCTCGCGGTAGCGCTCGCGCTTGTAGAGGATGGTCCGCCAGCTCAGGCCCGCCTGCGCCCCGTCGAGCACGATGAACTCGAAGTGACGGTTGTCGTCGTGGAGCGGCACGCCCCACTCGTGGTCGTGGTAGTCGACCATCAACGGATCGTCGGACGGCCAGGCGCAGCGTCGGACGGCGCGTGCGGTCACCGATCGAGGGCCTGCTCGAAGTCGGCGATCAGCTCGCCCGGGTCCTCGATGCCGGTCGACACCCGGACCAGGTCGTCGGTGATGCCCAGCGCCTCGCGCGCCGTCGGCGGCACGCCGAGATGGGAGCTGCGCGACGGCCGCACGACCAGGGACTCCACCCCGCCCAGACTGGCGGCGTGAAGCGGAATCCGCACGCGCGACAGGAAGCGCTCGGCGCGCTCCACATCGCCGGTGTAGAACGAGAGCATGCCGCCGAAGCCGGAGAAGAGCTCGCGCGCGACGGCGTGGCCCGGGTCCGAGGGCAGCCCGGGGTAGTTGACGCGCTCGATGTCGTCGCGCCCGGCCAGGAACTCCGCGATCTGCATCGCGCTGGAATTCTGTCGCGCCACCCGCAGGGCGAGGGTCTTGAGCCCGCGCTCGAAGAGGAAGGCGGTGTTGGGATCGATCGAGCCGCCGAGGTGCAGCAGCAGGTGTCGCACCCGGTCGACGTGCGTCGCCGAGCCGACGACCGCTCCGGCGACGATGTCGCTGTGCCCGTTGAGGTACTTGGTGGCACTGTGGACGACCAGGTCGATGCCGATCTCCAGCGGCCGGAAGTTCACCGGCGACGCGAAGGTGTTGTCGATCATCGTGATCAGGCCATGGCTGCGCGCGAAGGCGACCACCGCCTCGAGGTCGCCCACCTCCATCAGCGGGTTGGAGATCGACTCGACCAGGATGAGGCGCGTCTCGGGTCGCAGCGCCGCCTCCCAGTCGGCCGGGCTGCCTGCGACGGTGTCGATCGCGGTGTGCGCGATGTTCAACCGCGGCCCGTCCTCGTCGAGGAAGTTCTGGGTGCCGCCGTAGAGCGTCCTCTGGGTCAACAGATGCTCGCCCGCGCCGACGAACGCCAGGATGGAGGTGGTGATGGCGGCCATGCCGCTCGCCGTCACCAGCGCCGACTCGCCCTCTTCCGCCGCGGCCAGCCGCGCCTGCAGCGTGAAGTGGTTGGGAGAGTTCGAGAGCCGGATGTAGCGCACCTCGTCGTAGGCGCCCTCGTCGGCCATCAGGTAGTTGGCCGACTGGAAGATCGGCGTCACCACCGCGCCGCCGATGTTCGGTCGCGGCGCGCCGGCGTGCACGAGATTGGTTTCGAGCCGGTCGAAACGGTCGGAGTAGTCGGTCATCGCGGAGCCTCGCTGGGCTAGGAGGGGAAGTCGGGATGCGAGCGGATCCGGCGCAGCTGGCGCAGGTGGTGCTCGACGTGCGTGGCCAGGAAGGTGACGGTCTCCTCCAGGCTCAACGGTCCGGCGATCGGGTGCTTGAACCCCGCGTCGCCGAGGGCGGACTCGTCGAGCCCTTCGAGCAGGCCGCGCAGCCGATCCCGCTCGCTCGCCCACCGCGGCTCCAGCTCGTCGAGGGTCACGCTCGCGTCGGGCGCCGCCGAAGGCGCCGGGTTCTTGACCTTGATGCCGCTCCACAGCACCAGGCGGACGACCTGATGCCACAGACTCTGGGACAGCGAGCGGCCGATCGCCTTGCTGCCGCGCATCTTCTCGAGCTCGTCCACGATCCCGCTTTGCGCCAGAAACACGTGGTGGCAGACCTCGGTCGCCGACCAGGTCGACTCGTCGGGCTTGAAGCGGCGCTGCGGCGCGGTCATGCCGCCCAGCTCGCCGAGCATCCGGTCGAGGCCGGCGCTCAGGCGATCGTGGACTCGCTCGATCCGCGCGATCACACCAGTGAGTCGGCGACCATGACCAGCAGGAGCGCCGGCAGATAGACCACCGAGGCGAGCAGCAGCCGGCGGGCCGAGATCGCGGAGAAGGAGACCGAAAAGGCGACGCTGTAGGCGAGAAAGGCCAGCCCGAGGGCGAGCGCACCCATGAAGTAGGTCGTTCCGCCCAGACCGAGCACCACCGGCAGCAGGCTCACCGGCAGCAGGGCGGTGGCGTAGAGAATCGTCTGACGTCCGGTGCTGCGGCCGTCGGGGTCCACCACCGGCAGCATCGGAAAGCCCGCCGCCGCGTAGTCGTCCTTGAGCAGCCAGGCGATCGCCAGGAAGTGGGGCAGCTGCCAGAGGAAGAGAATGCCGAAAAGAACGGCTGCGCCGCCGTCGAGCGTTCCGGACGCCGCGGTCCAGCCCATCACGGGCGGCAGGGCGCCGGGCACCGCGCCGATCACCGTGGACAGGCTGGTGAGCCGCTTGAGCGGGGTGTAGACGAGGACGTAGGTGAGGAGCGACACCAGGCCGACGACGGCGGTCAAGAGGTTGGTTCCGGCCCCGAGCAGGACGAGGCCGGCGACCGACAGGCCGAGCCCGAAGACCAGCGCCGGGTCCGGCGCGATCCGGCCCGCCGGCAGCGGCCGGCCGGCCGTCCGCTTCATCAGCGCGTCGGTGTCGCGCTCCCAGACCTGATTGAGAGCCGACGCCCCGCCGGCGAGCAGCGCGGTGCCGACGAGCAGCGCCGACAGCAGCGGCAGCTCGGGCAGGGAGCGGTTTACCAGGAACGCCCCGGACAGGGTGGTGACCAGGACCATGAACGTGATCCGCGGCTTGACCAGGGCCGACCAATCGGCCAGCCGGCCCAA
>JAHEKO010000535.1 GCA_024638355.1 Acidobacteriota bacterium | reverse complement strand
TCTACTGCCGCCGGCTGCGCTCGGACATCCAGATCATCAGCCGCGCCACCGAGGAGCGCATCGTCCCGACCCTGCACCGGGCGGGCGCGGACATCGTCATGTCGTACGCCTCGACCGGCGCTAGCAGCCTGATGAACCTGCTGCGGCGTTCCAAGATCCTGATGATCACCGAGGGTCTCGATATCTTCAGGGTCGAGGTGCCGCCCTCGCTGGCGGGCAGGCGGGTGGCGGAGTCGGGCATCCGCGAGGGCTCCGGCTGCAACATCGTCGCGCTCACCACCGTCGAGGGCAGGAAGGTCGTGCCCAGCGCCGACGACGTGCTGCACGAGGGCGCCGAGCTGGTGTTGATCGGCAGCCTCGAGGCCGAGGAGCGCTTCATGGAGATGTTCGGCACCGAGCCCGAGGAGGTCTGACGGGCTTCTCGCGATCGGCGCGTCGCGCCGCTAGGTGCCACTCTCCTCAGGCGTCCACCATCGGAGGCGCCTCCTGTTAGTTTCCGGGGCTAGAATCGCTCCCTACGTCCGGAAGAGCACCTCCTCGCGCTTGAACCAGCGGACACAGAAGGCAAGCATCGCCGCCGCGTAGGCCGCCGACGAGATCAGGAGCACCGCGATTGCGTCCCACTGGAAGATGCCCGACCAGGCTTCCTTGAGTGCCAGCGAAACGCTGACCAAGGGCACCAAGGCTAGCGGCAGGGTGAGCTCTATCCCCGGAATGAAGGAGACCAGGGCCGGCACGATGACCGCGATCTGCATCGGTCCGGCGTAACTGTTCGCCTCTTTGAAGCTCTTGGCGAAGATCGACAACGCCAGGAGCGCCGCCGCGAACAGCGCCGACACCGGCAACATCGCCAAGACCGACACCGCCACCGCCATCGGTTCGAAGGTGATGCCCGTCGCTCCGATCCCCTCGAGCATACCGAGCTTGACGCTCAGCGTGAGGCTCGCGATGTTGAGCATCGCTGCCACCAGGGCGCTGGCGGTGATCACCAGGAACTTGCCCAACACCAGCTCGATTCGCCGCGCCGGGGTGACCAGCAGCGTCTCGAGCGTACCGCGCTCCTTCTCCCCGGCGCCGAGATCGATCGCCGGGAAGATCGCTCCCAGCAGACACATCAGGATGACGATGTAGGGAAGCAGGACCGCGAGCACGCTGCGTTCGCGCCCAACGTTGATTTCGGCCCTGGCCAGCGGGCGCAGAACGCTCGCGTCCAGATCGAGCCCCACCACCCGTGAGCGGACGATGCCGGTCGAGAGCTTGTCGAGGAAGCCCGAGACCTTGCTCCTCGCGACGCCCGACTTGTCGATCGAGTCGTCGTAGAGCACGGAGTAGCGCGCCGTGCCGTCCGCGGCGAGGGCCTCCTGGAAACCTTCGTGAAAGATGACGACGGCGTGGTAGCGCTCCGCCTCGAGCGCGGCGGTAAGCTCCCGGCCGAAGACGTCGAGAGCGGCGAGATCGGCGTCGACGACGGCGCGCTCCTCGACCGACATCGCCGCGAGTCGCCGGCGGTCGGCCAGAAGCCGCAGGTCCTCGAGCTCTCGGGCCTGCGGCTCCTCGTCGAGCGCCCCGCGCTCGCGCAGGATGCGCGCCGAGCCCAGGAGGCGCAACCGTGCCGCGTCAGCGAGAAAGGACGGCGGGCCGCGCAAATAGACGTTCTTGCCGACGGCGGTCTGCGCCTCGAAATCGACCACGTCGAGGAAGCGCGCATCACCGAGGTCGTCCTCGGAGAGCGCTTCGCGGTCCGCCGCCACGATCTCCATCACGTCGGCGGTCTCCTCCGGGGTGAGCATGTGCATCAGGCCGCCGGCCAGCGTCGGATCGGCGAGCTCGATCAAGAAGGTCGGATTGCCGGCGGCGGCGTCGAGGCCGCGCAGCAGCCGCACCATCGAAGGCGCCCGCTCGCCCCCGACAATCGCAACCACCGAGGTCTGCTCGCGCAGCCGCTCGACCCCCGAGCTGGTGAGCTTGCCTATCAGTCCGAACAGGCCCGGCATGACGAGGATCGGCACCAGGATCATGAAGATCAGCGTCCGCCGATCGCGGGTGATGTCGACGAGCTCTTTTGCGAAGACGATGCGGAGGTTTCGGATCGTCATGCCGCCGCCTCCCCGATCAGGCTGAGGAAGGCCTCCTCGAGGTCGTCGCAGCCGGTGCGTCGGCGCAGCTCCTCCGGAGTGCCCTCGGCGAATAGCCTTCCGTGGTGGACCACGGCCAGACGGTCGCAGAGCTTGTCGGCCTCCTCCATGTAGTGGGTCGAGAAGACTACGCAGCGCCCCTCCTCCTTGCACTCGCGGATCAGCCGGATGATCTCGCGCGAGGTCATCACGTCGAGCCCCGTGGTGGGCTCGTCGAAGACCACGATCGGCGGCTCGTGCAGGATGGTGCGGACGATCGACGCCTTCTGCCTCTGGCCCGTCGACAGGGCATCCGCGCGACGATCGGCGAAGCTCTGCATGTCGAGGCGCTCGAAAAGCTCGGAGATGCGGCGCTCGATGTCCTTGTCGGTCATGCCGTACAGACGCCCGAAGTAGGTGGCGATCTCGCGCGCGGTCAGACGCGCGTAGAGTCCGGTCGAGCCCGAGAGGAAACCGATCCGGCGGCGCACTTCGCCGGGATCCTCGGTGACATCGACGCCGTCGACCAGAACGGTGCCGGAGGTGGGCCTGAGCGCGGTCGAGAGGATCCGCAGCGTCGTCGTCTTGCCGGCGCCGTTGGGACCGAGCAGGCCGAAGACCTCCCCCTTCCCACAGCGGAAGGAGAGATCGTCGACCGCCACGACCTCGCCGCGCTCCTTGTCGCGGAAGACCTTGCGCA
>JAHEKO010000534.1 GCA_024638355.1 Acidobacteriota bacterium | reverse complement strand
GGGCTGGCGATGCCGGAGGGCGCGGTGGTCGACGACTCCATGCCGTGACCTGAGCGCGCCCGGCATGGGTCCGCAATACCGCGCCTGCGGCGCTTGATCTCTGCGCCCGGCACGGGTCCGGGCGCTACGGAAAAGAGGGTAGCGCCCCCACCTGTGGGGGGCGATCGGCTACGTGATCTGGTAGCGCTTGGCGAAAGCCAGCAGAGCCTCGCGGAACATCTCGAGCGGCGGCCGCACCAGCCCGGCGCCCACCTGGCCGATGCCGGCCTCGCGGTGGGCGATGCCGGTATTGACCCGCGGGGTCACGCCGAGCTCGACCACCTTGCGCAGGTCGATGCCGACCGGCGTGCCGCGGAAGTCGAGCGGCGGGATGGTGAAGTGGCGGTGCTCGGCAACGGTGATGTCGTACATCTCGAGGGTGGCGTCGAGGGCGTCCTTGGGCGAGCCGCTGACGAAAGTGACGATCGCCGGCGCGGCGGCCATGGCGAAGGCGCCGATGCCCGCGGTCTCGGTGATGGTCGAGTCGCCGATGTCGGGGTTGGCGTCGGCGGCGCTGAAGCCCGAGAAGTAGAGCCCGTCGGGAGTGGCCGCCGGGGCGGTGAACCAGGCGTCGTCGAGGCCGCTCACCCGGATACCGAAATCCGTGCCGTTGCGCGCCATGGCGGTCACCAGGGTGCTCCCTTCGACGCCGTGCGCGGCGTCGGCCATCGCCTTGCACGCCGCCATCACCGGGTTGAGCACGCTCAAGGCGTTGTCGCCAAGAAAGCGCACCACCTCGGCCGCGGCCGCCCGATCGTCCGACGCCTCGCCCACCGCCGGGGCCAGGTGCTTGGTGAAGAGCAGCGACCCGGCCTTGTTGCGATTGTGCCCCTCGTCGCCCATGTGGAGCGCCTCGGCCACGAGTGCCCGCACGTCGATGCCGCCCAGGCTCTCGAGTGCCCGGCCGACGAGCGGCGCCATCACCTCGTTCATCCAGCGCAGCTTGTCGAGAACCTCGGGCGCGAACGCGCCGTAGCGCAGCACCTTGCCGTAGCCCTCGTTCAGATTGGAGTAGGCGCGATTGTCGCCCTCGGCATTGTCGACCACGTAGACCGCCATCGAGGGCGAGATCACTCCGGCCATCGGCCCGACCGCTCGGTGATGGTGGCAGGGCTCGAACTCGACCTCGCCCGCCTCGACTTTCTCGACCGCCTCGGCCTCGGACGAGGCTGCCCCCTCGAACAGCAGCGCGCCGATCACCGCGCCGCGCAGCGGTCCCGACATCCGCGGCCACTCGATCGGCGGCCCGGCGTGGAGCAACAGCGACTCGCGCATCCCCGGGATGACGTCGCGCGCCGTGCCGATACCGGTGAGCATCGGCCGTGCCGCGATCATGCGGCCGACCGCGTCGGCGTTCGCCTGGTCGATGTTCATCGCATCTTCTCCAAGAGCGCCATCAGCTTCTCGTCGCCGCCCGCCGGCGGCCGCCAGTCGAGCTGGATCGCCTCGGCGCCTTGCTCGACGAGGCTCTGGTAGAACGAATCGAGCCCGACGTTGATCGCCGCGAGCGGCGCGGCGAGAGTGCTCGGATCGACGGCCCGGCCGCCCGCTTCGGCGCCGGCCGCCAGCCGCGACGCGACCCACGACAGCCCCGCGGAGACGTCGTGGAAGACTCGCGCGCCGGCGGCCTCGAGCCGCTCGCGCTGCGCCTCGAGACCCTGCGAATCGGCGTCCGTGCCGACCATCAGCACGACCACGTCGGCACCGCCCGCGGCGCGAGCCTCCTCGATCGCCGGCCCGAGCTCGCTCGCCGGGTCGGGGTGCGAACCCTCCCCCAGGATCACGTCGAGCAGGATGAGGCCGGTGTCGGGATCGCGCGCCTCCTGGCGCAAGCGCCGGATGCGAAGCTCCTGGTCCATCATCGGATGGAGCCGGCCGACGGTGAACTCGTCGGCACCCAGATCCAGGATCGTATGGCCCGAGCTGCGGCGCAGATCCTCGACCTCGGCCGAGGCCAGGATCGGCACGTTCGACTGCAGCGGAGCGAGTCCCGCCAGCGCCTGCTGAGCCTCGAGAGCGAGGGTGCCGCCGGCGAACAGGCCGCGCAGATGGCCGGCGCGCGGCTCGACCCGCTCGGCAGGCGCGGCGTCCAGGAGGGAGACCGCGAGGCGGGCCGTCTCGCCCATTCCGGCGCTGAAGTGGAGATCGCCTTGCGAGCGTGGCGGGCTGGGATGGCCGATGAACTGGAACACGACCGGCTTGCCCACGTCGCGCGCCGCGCCGAGCAGGCGGCCCGCTACCGCCGGCGACGGCGGCTTCGAGATCACCACGATCACTCGCGTCCGCTCGTCGCCGGCCAGGAGACGGAGACCCTGAAGGGTGGTCATGCCGCCGACTCGCGCCGAAAGGTCGCGGCCGCCGGTGCCGATGGCGTGGGAGACGCCGGCGCCCGCGGAGTGAACCGCGCTGGTCACCGCCTGCAGCCCGGTGCCGGAAGCGCCGACCAGACCGACACCCCCCGACCGCACGCGGTTCGCGAAACCGAGGCCGACGCCCGCCACGATCGCGGTGCCGCAGTCCGGGCCCATCACCAGGAGACCGGCCTCGCGAGCCTTCTCCTTGAGCGCCACCTCGTCGGCCATCTCGACGTTGTCGCTGTAGAGAAAGACGTGCCGGCCGCGGTCGAGCGCCTCGTGGGCGACGCCGGCGGCGAAGCGACCGGGCACCGAGACCAGGACCACGCTCGCCGACGGCAGGAGCTTGAGCGCGGAGCGCAGGCTGTGCGGCTCGAACTCGCCGCCGCCCTCGCTCTTGCGGGCCGCGAGGAGCGAATCGACTC
>JAHEKO010000079.1:7023-11200 GCA_024638355.1 Acidobacteriota bacterium | reverse complement strand
AGCTCGACGTCGAGCAGCGCCCGCTCCTCGAGGCTGAAGCGGCCCGCCAGGATCTCGACCAGGCTGGGGTAGAGCTCCGAGCGGCCCACCTCGGTCAGGAAGCCCAGCGTTCCGAGGTTGACGCCCAGGATCGGAATCCCGCTCGTCAGGCTGCGCGCCACCGCCAGCAGCGTTCCGTCGCCGCCCAGCACCACCACCAGGTCGTAGGCCTCGGCGAAGTCGAAGGCGTCGCACTGGCCGGCGGCGGCGTAGCCGCTCGCCACCTCGGGCTCGAGGGCGACTCGAAGGTCGCGCCGGCGCAGCCAGTCGGTCAGCTCGTGGGCGGTTTCCACCGCATCGCGGCTGTCGATCTTGGCGACCACACCGACCTTGCGAAACGAGGTGCTCACGGCTGCCGACTCCGATCGAACAGCGCGAAGGCCTCCCGATTGCCGCGAGCGCCGGCGACCGGCGAATCGAAGGTCCCCCGGTGTCGCAAGCCCAGCGCGGCGATGGCCGCGGCCGTCTCGTCGACCACCCGGGCGCGCACCCGCTCATCTCGAACGATGCCGCCCTTGCCGACCAGGGAGCGGCCGGCCTCGAACTGGGGCTTGATCATCGGCAGTAGGCGCCCGGCGGAAGCGAGCAGCGGCACGAGCGCCGGCACGACCTTGCGCAGCGAGATGAACGACAGGTCGACGGTGATCAGCTCGCACGGCTCGGGGATCGAATCCGGCTCGAGGTGGCGGGCGTTGATCCGCTCCATCACCACCACCCGCGGATCGCGGCGCAGCCGGTAGTCGAGCTGGCCGTAACCGACGTCCACCGCGTAGACGCGAGCCGCGCCGCGCTGCAGCAGGCAGTCGGTGAAGCCGCCCGTCGAGGCGCCGGCGTCGAGACAGACCCAGCCGGCCGGGTCGATCGCGAAGTGGTCGAGGGCGGCGGCGAGCTTGCGGCCCGCACGCGAGACGTACGGCTCCGCCGGGCCCTTGACCTCGACGTCGACGTCTTCGCGCACGGCGCTTCCCGGCTTGTCGACGAGGCGGCCCGCCACCTCGATGCGGCCCGCCATGACGGCCCGGCGCGCCTGCTCCCGCGAGCCGAAGAGGCCGCGCCTGAACAGGAGCTGGTCGAGACGCTCCATGCTCGATTCTCTCACGCGACAGACTCGTCTGCGGTCCGTTCCGCCTCGTCGGCGCCGTTGCCGCGGGCCTCGAGGCAGTACGGCAGGGCCATCACGAAGAGCGCGACGCGCTGCACCTCGGTGTCGCGCCAGTTGTCCTCGAACAGCCCCGCCAGGCAGAAGGCCAGCAGCGCGGTGAAGGCGCCCAGCCAGAGCTCGGCCTGGCCGTTGCCGGCGTCCAGCTCCCGGCGCAGCCCGCGATAGCCGAGCAGCAGGGTGGCGCCGAGCAGCCAGACGTAGGCGGCGAGCGACAGCAGGCCGCGCTCGGCGGCCAGCTGGACATAGCTGTTGTGCAGGTGCGCGACCCTGGGCCGCGGCGCTGTCGGATGACGGTAGATCGGATAGCGCTGCTCCACCATTCGCGGCCCGAGGCCGAACAGCGGGCGCTCGGCGACCATGTGCATTCCCGCCTCCAGCATGCACAGGCGGTCGTAGTTGGTGATGTTCTCGAGGCTGAAGATCGATCCCGCTCGCTGGCGCACCGTCTCCGGGGAGACCAGCAGGATCACCACGGCGGCCGGCGCCAGGACCAGCAGGAGGCGTGGAGCGCGCAGCAGGAAGAGGACCACCAGGGAGGCGAGCAGCGCCACCCAGGCCGAGCGCGTCAAGCTACCGACCAGCGCGGCGTTGATCAGGACCAGAGCCAGCCATCGCCACCCCCAGCGACCGAAGCGCCGCGACACCAGCTGCGACACGACGATGAGATCGGCCATCAACAGCACGCCGGCGAAGGTCATGTAGTGCGAGAAGGGGCCGCGAATGCGCCAGTCCATGCCGCCGGCCCCGGTCAGGAACTGCCCCAGGCCCCAGAGCGACAGCAGCGCCGCGAGCAGGACGAGGCCGTTCATCGCCAGGCGGATGCGGCGCTCGGTGCGCAGGGCGATCAGTCCCAGCGGCAGCGTCGCGAGCGAGAAGATCTCGCTCGCCGACGGCAGGCTCACGCGCGGACTGTAGGAGGCGGCGATCGAGGTGAGCAGGATGAGCACGTAGAGCGCCAGCGGCGTCAAGGCGCCCCGAAAACGCTCCCAGGGCACCTCCCGGCGACGCACCGAGAACGGCGCCGCCAGTATCGCTATCCCCAGCAGGGCGTTGGAGATCGCCAGGCCGAAGATCGTCCAGAGGTGGAGGACGTAGGGCCAGAAGAGCGTCGCGCCGCGGGCGGCTCGCGGGTCGCGCAAGGGAACGTCAGCGACCGACGCTCGAGGCAGGGAGCGCTTCGTCGATCAGCATGATCGGAATGTCCGACACGATCGGATAGACCAGCTGCGACTCTTCGCAGTAGAGCCCCTCCTTCACGATCGGCTCCTCGTCGCGGAAGTGCTCGCGGTACTTCTCCACCAGCGTCTCTCTCGCTTCTCGAGGAAGCTCGATCAGCTCGAGCGCGCCCTTGCTCTTGGGGCAGACCAGAATCTCCAGAAGCTCTGCGTCGACGGCCACGTTACCCTCCTACAAGGCGCCAGAATAGCACAGGGAAGTGCTACGATCTCACCCCCGTGACGCGCGGATTCTGGCAAGGCAGGCGAGTCTTCCTCACCGGTCACACCGGGTTCAAAGGCAGCTGGCTGGCCCTCTGGCTCGAGGCGAGGGGCGCCGAGGTCACCGGCTACGCGCTCGAGCCGCCGACCGATCCCAGCCTTTTCGTCGAGGCGGCCGTCGAGCGCGGCATGCGCTCCGTCGTCGGCGACATCCGCGACCGCTCGGCCGTCGAGCGGGCGATGGCCGAGGCGCGACCCGAGATCGTCTTCCACCTGGCGGCGCAGTCGCTGGTGCGGCGCGGCTACGCCGAACCGCTCGAGACCTACACCACCAACGTGGCAGGTACGGCGGTGGTGCTCGACGCCGTGCGCGCGGTCGACGGGATCCGCGTGGTGATTTCGTGCACCAGCGACAAGTGCTACGAGAATCGCGAGTGGGACCGTGGCTACCGGGAAGACGACCGCCTCGGAGGCAAGGATCCGTACTCCAACAGCAAGGCGTGCGCCGAGCTGGTGACCGACGCCTTCCGCCGCTCCTACTTCGGCGGTGGCGAGACCGCGGTCGCGACCGTGCGCTCGGGCAACGTGATCGGCGGCGGCGACTGGGCGGACGACCGCCTGCTGCCCGACCTGGTGCGCGGCTTCCTCGGCCGGCAGCCGGTGGCGATCCGCTCGCCCGAGGCGATCCGCCCGTGGCAGCACGTGCTCGATCCGCTGCACGGCTATCTGATGCTGGCCGAGCGGCTGTGGAGCGACGGCCACGGCTACGCCGAGGCCTGGAACTTCGGACCGGACGAGAGCGACGCCCGGCCGGTGCGCTGGATCGCCGACCGGATGGTCGCGAGCTGGGGCGCGGCAGCGGCCTGGCGGCTCGACGGCGAGTCGCATCCGCCGGAAGCGACCTATCTGCGCCTCGACTGCACCAAGGCCAAGGAGCGCCTCGGCTGGCGTCCCCTGGTGTCCCTCGACACCGCGCTCGACTGGTTGGCGAGCTGGTACCGCGATCACCACGCGGGAGACGACGCGCGCCGCCTGACCCTGGACCGGATCGCCCGCTACGAGGCGCTGGCGCGCGAGCGGCTGACGGCCTCGAGCACCCCATGAGCGCCACCGAACCGACCGGCTGCCGTTTCTGCGGCCGACCGCTCGAGCACGTCTTCGTCGACCTCGGGCTGTCGCCGCTGGCCAACTCCTTCTTGACCGCCGACCAGCTCGACGCCGAGGAGCCCCGCTTCCCCCTCACCGTCTACGTCTGTGCCGACTGCCTGCTGGTCCAGCTGCCCGAGTTCGAATCGCCCGAGAACATCTTCAGCGACTACGCCTACTTCTCGTCGTTCGCCGAAACCTGGCTCGAGCACGTCGCCCGCTACGCCGCCGACATGACCGAGCGTTTCGCTCTCGGCCCCGAGAGCCGGGTCGTCGAGGTGGCCAGCAACGACGGTCATCTGCTGCGCGGCTTCAAGGAGCGCGGCATTCCGGTGCTGGGAATCGAGCCCGCTGCCAACGTGGCGCGCGCCGCCGAGGAGATCGGCGTGCCCAC
>JAHEKO010000079.1:0-6923 GCA_024638355.1 Acidobacteriota bacterium | reverse complement strand
GCCCCGGCCAAGGGCAATACCCTGCTCAACTATTGCGGCATCGGTCGCGGGCAGATCGCCTACACGGTCGATCGCAGCCCGCACAAGCAGGGGCTCTACCTGCCCGGCACCCACCTGCCGATCCATGCCCCCGAGAAGGTCTTCGAAACCCGGCCCGACTACCTGCTGATCCTGGCCTGGAACTTCCAGGCGGAGATCGTTCGCCAGATGGCGGGGATCTCGGAGTGGGGCGGCCGGTTCGTCGTCGCGATTCCGCGCACGCGCCTCGTCTGATCCCCGCCGATCGCGGCCGCCTCAGTCGACCGACGGCTGACTCGCACCGCTCTGGGGCTCGATCCTGAGCGGCGCGTCGACCGTCACCCGGCTGCCGGAGGGGACGTTCTGGGTGACCACCGCGTTGGCGCCGATGAAGACGTTGTCGCCGATCTCGATGTCGCCGATGAGCCGCGCCCCCGCGGCCACGAAGACGTTGTCGCCGAGCCGCGGCATGCGGTTCCTGCGCTCGTACTTCGAGGCGCCGACCGTCACCTGTTGCAGCAGCATCGCGTCGGCGCCGATCCGGGTGTTGCCGCCGATCACCAGCCCGACCCCATGCACGATCATCAGACCGGGACCTATCTCCGCGCTCGGAGAAACGTCGACGCCGTTCAGGAAGAGCGACAGCCTGGCGATCAGCGGCCCGAAGAATGGGATCCCGCGGCGCTTGAACCAGTGAGCCAGCCGGTAGAGAACCACCGCCTGGTAGCCGTTCTCGAAAAGCAGCGATTCGATCACGTACCAGGGAGCCGACTTCGTCTTGATCAGCTTGAGCTTGCGCGTGTCGGCCCGCAGATTATCGAACATGCGCCGACAGGATACTCAATTCGGCGCCCGCTGAGGACCGGCCGCGCCCGGTATCGCCTCGGCCCGCGAATCAGTATTCTCTGCCCGTGCGTAGCCATTTCGGTTCCGTCTGGGTGCCGGTGGTCGCCGTCGTGGCGCTGCTCTCGGCACTGACCTCCCTGCGACCTCCGCTCGACGCCCTCTGGGGCGACGAGGGCACCTACCTGGCGATGGCCGCCAGCCTCGCCCGCGACGGCGACCTGGTCTTCGCCGAGGCGGACCGCGCCTGGGCCGAGGAGCGCGTGCCCGGCGCCGGCGTCACCTTGATCCTGCAGCGCACCGATTCCGGACTCACCTACTCGAAGCCGGTGGCCCACGCGCTCCTCGCTGCCCCGCTATTCGCGCTCTTCGGTGAGACCGGCCTGGTGGTCCTCAACACCGCCCTGGCGGCGGTCGCCCTGCTGCTCGCGGGCAGGCTGCTGCGGCGCCGCGGCGACGACGAGCTCGGCGCCTTGACCACGCTCAGCTTTTTCGGCTGCGCGGCGCTCCTCCCCTACCTCCTCTGGCGGGTCTCCGACCTCCCTCAGTTCAGCCTCACGCTGATCGGGCTGATCCTGGCGTGCGGCGAGCTGCGGCGGCCGGGGCGGAGCGCCACCGCAGAGCGACTCTGGGCGGCGGCCGCCGGCGGCGCCGCCCTGGGCCTGGTCGCCTCGATGCGGCTGCCGAACGCAGCCCTGGTGATGGCTGCCGCCGCCGCTTGCTGGCTCGTCGGCCGACCGAAGCGGGCCCTGGCGGTCGCGGCCGCCGGCACTCTCGCCTTCGGCCTCGCCACCGGCGCCGGTCTGCTGCTGACCGGCGCCGCCAATCCCTACAAGGCAGCCCGGTCCAGCTTCAACGGCGAGATCGGCTACCCCGTCGGGAGCGGCGCGGGCGAGGCGCTCGAGCGCTTTGCCGTCGCTCCCGCCACCCAGTCCGTCACCTGGAGGCCGGCTGCCGCCGCGTCGCGCGTCGGTCACTCCCTGCTCTACTTTCTCGTCGGCCGGCACACCGGGCTTCTGCTCTACTTTCCGATGGCGCTCCTACTCGCCTACCGGCTGCTGCGCCACCCCGACCGCGTCGGACTGGCGCTCGCGGGCGGCGTGGCCGTGATGACGGCCTTCTACCTGATCTGGATGCCGGGGAACTACTTCGGCGGCTCGACCTTCGTCGGCAACCGCTACTTCCTGACCAGCTATGCGGCGCTGCTGGTCGCGGCTCCGGGACTGCCGTCCGGCCGGCAGCTGGTGCCCGTCTGGCTGATCGCCGCCGCCGCCGGCATATCCGCTCTCTACTCGATCGAGAGCTCGCGCGCCCTCGACGCGATGAGCCAGAGCCACGCCTACTCCGGCATCTTCCGGCTGCTCCCCTACGAAACCACCGCGCTCGAGATCGACGGCCAGCGGGACCGCTACTGGGTCGGCGACTTCCTCCGCTTCATCGATCCACACGCCGAGGTGGGCGAGTTCGACTTCACCCTCGACTCCGAGCGGCCGCCGGCCGAGGTGGCGCTGGGCTCGCGCTGGGGCGGCAGCCGCCCGCTGCTGCTGATCACCTCGAAAAGCGAGCCCCTCGAGCTGCGGGTGGCCGACTGGGGCCGCCGGCGCTGGCACCGGCTGGAGTCGACGCCGAGCGGCACCCGCGCGGTGGTCGAGCTGGACCTGTCGCCCTCGTGGCGGCGACACGCCTTCTGGTGGGCCGATACGCCCTACCGGGTGCGGACCCAGCGGCTCACGCTACTGGCCAAAGACGGCAATCGCGCCGAGGCCCGGGTGCGCTACCTCGGCGACGGCACGATCCTCGAGCGTCAGCCGCGGCGCGAGGTGCTGCGGGCCGAGGTCGAGCCGAGAGTCGCGGCAGGCGGCCTGTCGAGCGCACGCATCGCGGTGCGCAACACCTCCGATTGGCGTTGGACCAGCGCCGAGGTGGTCCCCGTCTACCTCAGCTACCGGCTGCAGGCGCCCGACGGCGTGACCATCGAGGGTCCACGCTCGCCGATCGACCCGCCGGTCCCACCGGGAGCGACTCTCGAGCGCGAGCTGCCGCTCGCCTGGCCCGACACCCCCGGGCGGTATCAGCTGCGCGTCGACCTGGTGATCGAGCGGGTCGCGTGGTTCGAGGACCTGATCGGCGAGCCGCTGCTGCTGGCGCCGGTCGACGTGGTGCCTCGCCAGGCGGACGCTCCGGCCGGATTCGCACCCAGCGACCGCGAGGCGCGCCCCCCCCTTCCCCGGCGTCGGCTCGCCGACGAGTAGATTGCTCGCCTGCGGGGCGTTATGCTCTCCACGGGCTGTTCGATCCTCGTCGAGTATCCCCACATCGCCCCGGTCGCGCGCCCGGCTCGCGAGGCGTCGACGGCACCCCGAATCGAGAACTGGTGAGAAGGTCAGGCTAGACTCCATCGCTCATGCCGCGCACGGTGCGACTGGCCTTCCTCTCGCTGGCCCTCTTCCTGATCCTCTTCCCGCTCGGCATCGTCCGTCCGGGCTGGCCGCCGACGCTCAAGGCGGACGAGCCGGCCTATTTCGCCATGGCGCAGAGCCTGGCCTACGATCTCGACATCCGCTGCGAGCTCCAGGACGTTCGACGGCTCGTCAACTCCTACCCGTTCCTGCCGATCAACAACCTGATCCTCATGTCGGACGACGGTTGGGAGACCGTCTACTACGGCAAGCCCTACGTCTTCTCGCTGCTGGCGGCGCCGGCCGTCCGGTTGTTCGGCGAGCACGGCATGATCGCGGTGAACATGTTGCTGCTGGTGGCCATGATCTGGATGGGCGCCACCTACCTGAGCCGCTTCAACAGCTGGTCGATCGCGCTGCTCTTTTCGGTCGGCTTCTTCGTTCTGAGCGCCGCGTTCGTCTACGTCTTCTGGCTGCAGCCCGAGATCCTCAACATGTTCTCGATCGCTGCCTGCCTGTTTCTGGCGTTCCACCGGCCGGAGGCGAGGCCGCGGGCCGCGGGCGGCCGCTGGGAGCTGCTGCGCATCCTCGGATCGGGCGCGGTCCTGGCCCTGGCGGTCTACAACAAACCGGTCTTCGCGGCGATGGGTCTGCCGGCGCTCTGGCTGATCTACCGCCGGCGCGGCCTCAAGAGCGCGGGCGCCTGGATCGCGGCGGCGGCGCTGTCGCTCGGCCTTCTGGCCGGGCTGGGCTACGCCCTGAGCGGGCATCCGACCGCCTACCTCGGCGCCGCGCGCGGCGGCGTGCGCCTGACCGATCCACAAGACCCGGAGGACTACCTCGAGCGGCTGCGCGCCGTGGCCGAGGTTCGCGAAGACGAGAACTTCAACGCCTGGAGCTGGATCTTCCACGTCCCCAAGATCGAGCCGGAGAGCTACCTGGAGAATGTCGGCTACTTCCTGTGGGGCCGCCATACCGGCCTGCTGCTCTACACGCCGCTCGCCGCTCTGGCCTTCCTCCTGTTTCTGCTGCACACCCCGCGCTCGTCCGAGCGCTGGGTCGTGGTCGGGTCGGCCGCCATCGTCGCCCTCTTCTTCTTGAGCTTCATCCAGTTCAACTGGCACGGCGGCGGCGGCTTCGTCGGCAACCGCTACTTCATCAACGTCTATCCGGCGTTCCTCTTTCTCGCCACCCGCCTCCGCCCGAACTGGACGCTGCCCGCGGGATTCGCGGTGGGGGCGATCTTCCTGGGGCCGCTCGTCTTCACCCCCTTCGGCGCTCCGGTGCCCAACCCGACGCTCCAGGCCCACACCCGCAACTTCCCGTTCCGTGAGCTCCCCCTCGAGCTCTCGATCAAGCGCAACGTGCCCGGCTACGACGGCACCAACCTCTACGGCTTGCGAATGCTCGGCCGCGTCGATCAGGTGAGGACGAGCGACGCCAAACCGGGGAGGATCTGGATTCAGGGCGGCGCCCCTGCCGAGATCCACCTGCTGAGCACGCGGCAGCTCGGCAGTCTTCTCTTCGAGGTACAGACCCTGGCGGCCGTGAACGACGTCCGGATGAGGTTGGGCGCGGACGAGAAGATCGTGACCTTCGGCGCCGGCCCGTGGGAGCGCAAGACCAAGACGGTCGTCGAGCTCGAGCCGGGCGGCTACGACCGGATCTCTCACAACGGCGGCGAGCGCGTCTACGTCTACCTGCTCGACGTCGAGACCTCCACCGGCACCTTCCCGCGCACCAGGCAGGGCGGCCTGGTCAGCCCGCTCTTCTACTCCGGAGTCGCGGTCGACTACCTCGGCCGCCGCGAGCAGCTCGACGACGAGCAGCACTACCGCGTGAGCTGGCTCTCGGTAGAGCCTCCGGAGCGCGTCGCCGCGGGCTCGACCGTGACGGTGCGGGCGTCCCTGCGCAACGACGGCGAAACGCCCTGGGTCTCGCGCGGACCGGTGGCGGTGAACCTCGGCTACCACTGGCTCGACGCCGACGGCGGCAGCCTGTTCTTCGAAGGCAAGCGAACCGCCTTTCGAGAGGAGGTGGCGCCGGCGGACACGGTCGAGGTCGAGATCGCGGTGCAGGCGCCGGACAGGCCGGGGCGCTATGTCCTGGAGCTGGACCTGGTCCGCGAGCGAATCTCCTGGTTCTCCAATCGGGGCGCCGAAACCTACCGGCTGGCCGTCGACGTCGAAGCGCCCGCGGAGGCCGTCGACAGCCGGTGAGCGGCGCGCTTCGTCTTCGGCCGGTGCTGCTGGTGATGGCGCTCGCCGCCTGCTCGCCGAGCGGCGAGCGGGCAGTGCCCGGCGGCGGTCGCCTGGCCGGCGCCGCGGCGGGCTGGAACGTAGTTCTGGTCACGGTCGACACCCAGCGTGCCGACCGGCTGAGCGGCTACGGCTACCAGCGGCGGGCCACCTCGCCGCGCATCGATACGCTTCTGCTCGACTCCGGAGTCCGCTTCGCCCGCGCGATGTCGCCTCGCGGCGCCACCTGGCCGGCTCTCGCTTCGCTCCTGACCGGCCTCTACCCGACCGGCCACGGGGTCATCCGCAACGGCTACGGCCTTCCCGACGGCCTGCCCACCCTGCCGCTCCTGCTGCACGACGCCGGCTACCAGACCGGCGCCTTCCTCAACAACATGCAGAGCGCCAACCACAGCGGCTGGGACGCCTTCCACTACGCCCGCGGCGACGACGTTCGGCTGGTGCGCCAGGCGCACGAGTGGATCCGGGGCCTCGAGCCGGACCGGCCATTCTTTCTCTGGACCCACCTCTTCGGCCCTCATTCGCCGTACCACATGGCCAAGCTGCTCGACGAGATTCCGGGGTTGGATCCCGACTACGACGGGCCGGTCAAGATGGGGAAGGTCGCCCTCGACCGCATCCTGAGCGAAGGAATCCCGCTCGGCGAGGCCGATCTCGCGCAGCTGGACGCCTACTACGACGGCGCCGTCCTGGCGACCGACCGGCACGTGGGGCGCCTGATCGACGGCCTGCGCACCGCCCCCGGCGCCGACCGCACCCTCTTCGTCTACGCCTCGGACCACGGCGAAGCGCTCTACGAGCACCACGAATACCTCTACCACGCGTGCTCCGCCTACCAGAATGTCCTGCAGGTGCCGCTGTCGATCGTCGCGCCGGGCCTGCTCGAGCCGGGCACCGTGATCGACCGCGTGGTCGAGCTGATCGACGTCCTCCCGACCCTGCTCGAGCTGCTCGGGCTCGAGGCGCCGGCGGAACAGCACGGCGTCTCCCTCGTGCGGCTGCTCGAGCGCCCCGACGCCGGCGGCACCGAGCGGCCGGCCTTCTCGGAATACGACGACACCGCGATTCGCACGGTCATGTCGGGCGGCTGGAAGCTGATCGTCAATCCCGACGCGGTCGACCCGGTCTGCGTGCCGGGAGCACCGGACTTCCCCTTCCCGATCGAGCCTCTCGAGCTCTACGACCTCACCGCCGATCCGGGCGAGACCCGCAACCTCGCGGCGGAGCGACCCGACGTCGTCGACGAGCTCCGAGCGCTGATCGCGGCCAGATTCGCCGGCCTCTCCGACCGCGGCCGCGAACAGGACATCCCCGAAGACCTCCGCCGCGAGCTCGAAGCCCTCGGCTACGTCGCCAACTAATTCGGGGACAGGTTGACTATTTCTAGCCACCTTAAGGGTTCAGG
>JAHEKO010000078.1 GCA_024638355.1 Acidobacteriota bacterium | reverse complement strand
GACGCGGCGGAGGCCGAGGATCGGGCCTTCGTGCGTCAGGCACAGCGCGAGGCCTGGGAGGCGTTCCGTCGAGACATCGACGCCGACCGGGACCGGCTGGTCGCCGTGCTGGAGGCGGTGGAGCGCGCGTCGCCCCGGGCCGCCGAGGCGCGGCAGCGGCTGGCGCGTACGCCGAACCCGCTGCGTCGTGACCTTCTGGCGACCGCGGCGGAGGCTCTGATCACCGTACGCCACGAAGAGCACGAGCCGCGGCGGCAGCTGCAGCGCTGGTACCGCGATATGGCCGGCCTGCAGGAAGAGCGCTACGGATCGCATCTCTACAGCGAAAGCGAGGGCTCGGCGCTCACGGTGCCGGCCGTCGAGCCGGTGATCACCTCCAAGTCGCCCGAGGTGCGCGGCTTCGAGGTGCTCAACGCGTTTTTCGACCACGCTCTCGAGCGCCACCCCAATCTGATCGCCTTCGGCGAAGACCTGGGGCGGCTGGGCGACGTCAACCAGGGCTTCGCCGGCCTGCAGGAGAAGTACGGCGCGCTTCGCGTGGCCGATACCGGGATCCGCGAGGCGACGATCGTCGGCCAGGCCATCGGCATGGCGCTACGGGGACTGCGTCCGATCGCCGAGGTGCAGTATCTGGACTATCTGCTCTACTGCTTGCAGATCCTCTCGGACGATCTGGCGACCCTCCGCTGGCGGACGCACGGCGGCCAGAAGGCGCCGGTGATCATCCGCACGCGCGGACATCGCCTGGAGGGTGTCTGGCACTCGGGCTCGCCGCTCGCGAGCCTGGTCCATCTGCTGCGCGGGCTCTACATCTGCGTGCCTCGCGACATGACCCGGGCGGCGGGCTTCTACAACACGCTGCTGGCCTCGGACGACGCCGGCCTGGTCGTCGAGGTGTTGAACGGCTATCGATCGAAAGAGGCGCTGCCCGTGAACATCGGCGAGATCCGGCTGCCGCTCGGCGTGCCGGAAGTTCTGCGCCCGGGCCGCGACGTGACGCTCGTCACCTACGGCGCGCTGTGCAGGATCGCCCTCGAGGCGGCGACGGCGCTCGCCGACGTCGGCGTCGAGGTCGAGGTCATCGACGTGCAGACCCTCCTGCCGTTCGACCTGGGCAGCCGCATCCTGGAGTCGGTGAAGAAGACGAGCTCGGTCCTCTTCGTCGACGAGGACGTCCCGGGTGGCGCCACGGCCTACATGGCGCAGCAGGTGCTGGAGGAGCAGGGCGCCTTCTCATGGCTCGATACCGCGCCCCGAACGCTGAGCGCCAAGGAGCATCGGCCGGCCTACGGCTCGGACGGGGACTACTCGTCGAAGCCCAATCGGGAGTCGATCTTTCAGGCGGTCTACGAGCTGGCGCGCGAGCGCGACCCCGGGCGGTTTCCGCCCATCTTCTAGTCCCGGCCTAAAACATGCCCAGCTCGAGCCGGGCGGCCTCGGACATCATGTTCGGTGCCCAGGGCGGATCCAGCACGATCTCGACGTGGGTCTCGCCGACTCCCCCGAGTGCGTCGATGCGGCGCTTGACGTCGTCCGCCAGGACCGGGCCCATCCCGCACCCCGGCGCCGTCAGGGTCATCTTCACCTGGACCCTGGAGTCGCCCTCCGGATTGTCCTCGATCGTGCAGTCGTAGACCAGACCGAGGTCGACGATGTTGACCGGGATCTCGGGGTCGTAGCACTTGCGGAGCTGTGCCCACACTCGCTCTTCGAGCGGCGCGTCGTCGGGCGGCGCCTCCTCGGCCACGCTCGCCGCTTCCTTGCCGAGCGCGTCGGCGTTTTCCTCGTCGATGCGGAACATCGCGCCGTAGTCGTTCATGACGGTGTATGAGCCGCCGAGCTCCTGTGTGATCAAGACGCGGGACCCTTCGGCCAGCACCGCCGGGAGGCCGTCAGGGATCTGGATGACCTCTACGTCGCGCCGGAGGGTCGTCTGTTCTCGCGAATGCATCGAAAAAACTCAGATTCCTGTCAGAAAAGATGACACGGCGGAAACCTACATCATGCGGAAGGATGAACTGCGGAACTGCTTGGAGGTGAAGGGGGGAGCTCCGAACGCGGTGGGCATCAACGGTTTACCGCTGTAGAAAGCGGATTGCGGATAGAGAAAAGCGGGTGATGCTCTGAATCTCTCCTAAGAGAGGGATGGGATAAGTATGGCGAGCGGTAGCCCCCCCCGACACCATAACTTGACCGAAGCTTGAAGCTCTGAATCACTAGCCTCAGTCTAGTTGATCAGGTCGGCCACGTCTACGTGGGATGCGGTGGTCGCTATATCTTTGTCCGGTCCGGGCCACTCCGCGGCACTAAGCGGTAGGGGGAAATATGGAAGACCGGACGACGGACCAGGCGATAGAGGCCGAGTACGCGCTCGAGGCGCCGGCGAAGTGTGGCTTCTGTAAGGAGCAGATCGACACGGTTCTGGTCGTTCGCCTGCTCCGCACACGGGTCAATTTCACCTCGGCGCTTCCCAGACGGGGCCAGGTGATCGTCTGCTCGAAATGCCGGACCTTCTTCGCCGGCGGCCTGGGCGGGTTGCTCTAGAAAACGCTCCGAGTCCTGCGGCCGGCCGGTGAGACGCCGGCCCCGCGCTCCGTCTTCTTCTGATGAAGAGGATGGTGAAGCTCTCGCAGAGACCCGCGCGTCGGCTCGGCCGCGGCTATTCGCTTCTCGAAGTCCTGCTGGCCTCGGGGCTACTGCTCGTGGCCGTTCTGGCCGTCGCATCCCTTTTTTCGCGAGCCGTACTCGACGTGCGCTCGGGGGCCGAGCGCTCGGCGGCGGCGGCGATCGCGCAGAGCACTCTCGAAGCCACGCGCCTGCCGTCCTCCGGGATGACCTCGGCGGCCCTTTCGAGCTGGGCGTACTTTTCACGTGACGCGCGCCGATGGCGGACCGGCCAGCCCCCGGGCCCCGATCTGGCGCTCTGGGTGCGCGAGACCGTCGTGCGCCGATACCCTCTCAGCGCCGTGCGGGACGGTCGGCTCGATCGCGGCGAGGCCGAGCCCGCTACCGGCGAGCCGCCGGGTGTCGGGCTGTTCGGAATCGAGGTACGGGTAGCCCGCAGGATCGGCGGCCGGCCGCTGGCGAGACTGGAGCGTCTCGAATGGGCGCGCCTCGACTAGAGCGCGGGCGGGGCGCCACCCTGCTCGAGCTCCTGGTGGCGCTGACCCTCGGCCTGGCGTTGAGCCTGGGGCTTCTCGCCCTGCTGCGGGTGCATGCCGAAGTGGCGAGACGTCAGGGCCTGACGGCCGATTTGCAGCAGTCGCTTCGCATCGCGCGGCACGAGCTCGAGCGTTACTGCCGCCTGGCCGGCCGCGGAGGACTGCCGGGCGCCGTCGCTGTCGTCGTGCGCAACAACGCCGCTCCCGGCGCTCGGATCGCCGGCTCCCGATCGGCCGACATCGTGCCGGACACGGACGTCTTGATCCTTCGCGGCGTCCTTTCCGCAGAGATCGCCGAGGTCTCGTCGGTGTCGCGCCCGGAGCCGCATCGTCTCGCCCTGACCCTGCGCCGGGAGAGTGCGAGCCCCGGCGCCGTCGCGCCCCTCGAGCCCTGGCTGGAGACCGCTCGTCAGGTGGAGGCCGAGGCACTTCTGCTGAGCGGCGGCCCGGGCTCTCCGCGCTGTTCGGTCGCCGAGATCGCGGGCGCGACCGGCGTGCAGCGCGACGGGAGCGGCCGGCTGACCGAGCTGGTGCTGGAGGTGCGGCAAGTCGAGTCCGCGGCGGGCGACGAGCTCGCTTCGGCCTGTGAAGCGATCGAGCCGAGCCAGATCCGGCGGGTCGGCGTGCTCGAGGAGCACCGCTTCTACTTGCGCCGCGGCCGCGGTGCGCCCGAGCGCCACCCCCGTCATCGCCTTTCCCGAGTCCGCGTCTCGCCGGGCTCCGAGCGTGCGCATCCGAGCTCGCCGGCCGGCGGCGTCGCCCTGGTGGATGACGCCGTCGACCTCCAGGTCGCCGTGGCGATCGATCTCGACCGGGACGGCGCCGTGGCCGAGGGCTCGACCGGCGAGCGGCGTGCGGATGAATGGCGCTACAACGATCCTCGCGACAGGGGAGACGCCGGAGCCTGGTCCTCGGGGAGGGTCGAGCTCGTGCGCGTGTCCCTGGTGCTTCGCGCCGCGCGCGCGAGCCGCGGCCACCTCGCGCCGCCACTCCTCGGCATCGAGGACCGCTCGTACCTTCCCCCCGGTGACCCGGCGTCGGCTCTTCGGGAGCGGCTCTTCGTGCGCGTCCGGGCCACGACGGTCGTGCGGCCGCGAAACCGATGACGGCGCGAGAGCCGGAGCGGGGCGGCGCCTACCTGCTGGCTCTGGCCGTTGTCGTCGTGCTGAGCGGCCTCGGCATCGTGCTTTCCGAGACGGCAGCCAGCGAGCGGCGGCTCGGCGCGGCCGACCGGGACCGCGTGCAGGCCCTGAACGCCGCCGAGTCGGGCCTCGCGCTAACCACGGCGGGCCTGCTCGCCGGCCAATCGCCGGTCACGGGCGGGGTCGAGTTCGGGACGGTCCGCTATTCCGGAGTAGTTCGCTCGAGCCGGGCGCTCGCCGACGAGCCGGTCGTGCGCGCCGTCGGGCGCTGTGAGACCTGCGCGGCCCCGAGCGAGTCGCCGGGACGGGTGAGCTATGCCCTCTCGGCCGAGGGCGAGGTCGTGCTTCGCGGTCGCGCCGACGTGGAGAGGCCGGCGCGAGTCATCGCCCGCGCCGGCGTCGAGGCGCTGGTCACGCTCCAGCCCTGGCCGCGGCCGGGGTCTTCGGCCGGGTCGGAAGCGGGCGGGCCGCCGTGCTCGCTGGAGCAGCGCCGCCGGGTCTACGACGTCCTGGCCCGTGAGCTGCACCCGGAGGCTTGCAGGTTCGCGCCTCTGCGGCTCGCCGTCGAGGGCCTCGACGGCGAGACAGGCCGGGTCTGCCGGGTCCTCTTGCCGGTCTGCGTGCTCCTTACCGATTGGAGAGAGCGGTGAGGCGTCTATACTCTGCGCCTCATGGGGGAGTCGGAGCGCGCCTATACCGTTGCTGACGAAGCCGCTCTGGCTCGGGTCGTCGAGGCGATCGGCGAGCGGTTCGCGACCGAGGGCGAGCGCACGTCGCGTCGGCGGGTCTACTACGACACCTTCGACTGGCGGCTCTGGCGAGCGAACGGCAGGCTGTGGAGCGAGCCCGTCCCCCGCGGCGTGGTGCGCCTGAATTGGCAAGTCGAGGGCCGCCCCTGGCCGGCGATGCTCGAGGTCGCGCCGGAGCGGATCGGCTTCGCGCAAGATCTCCCGCCGGGACCCTTCCGCGAGGCGCTGGCGTCGTCGATAGAGATGCGCCGGCTGCTGCCGATGGTGGAAGTCAGAGCCGAGAGCCGGCTCGTTCGAGTGCTCGACGGGCGCCGCAAGACGGTGGTCCGGCTGATCGCGGAAGTCCCCGGCGTGCGTTCTCCCGGCTCTCGCCGGGCGTACCGGCCGCTCGATCCGGGTCTCGTCGTCCAGCCGGTGAGGGGCTACGCGAAGGAGTTCCAACGGGTCTCGAGGTTTCTGGAGCGCGAGCTCGAGCTCGACGAGGGGCGCGTCGACGAGTTCGAGGTCGGCGCTCCGCTCGGCGGTCATGGCGAGCCGGGGAGCTACGCCTCGAAGCCGAGCATCCCGCTCGAGCCCTCGATGGAAGCCGACGAGGCGCTACGCGAGATCTTGCGGGCGCTGTTGAAGGTCGTCGAGAGCAACAGGGCCGGGACCGCGGCCGACATCGACAGCGAGTTCTTGCACGACTTTCGCGTCGCGGTGCGCAGAACGCGGTCGGCGCTTCGCCTGACCAAGGCGATCTGGCCGAAGCCCGCGCTCGTGCCCTTCCGCAAGGAGCTCTCCTGGCTGGGCAAGGTGACGGGGCCGACTCGGGACCTGGACGTCTACCTGCTCGAGCTTCCAAGGCTGGCGGCCTCGCTCCCGGAGTCGGCGCGTGGCGATCTCGAGCCGCTCCGCCGGCTGCTGGAAGCGAGGCAAGCGGCGGCACAGGCGGAGCTCGCGGCGGCGCTGGGCAGCCGGCGCTACCGTCGCCTGATGGACTCGTGGCGGCGGTTCGTGGAGGCGCCCGAGGACGAGGCCGATCGGCCGCCGGCGGCGCGGACTCCGATCGCCCGCTACGCCGACAAGGTCATCGCGAAGGCTCACCGACGGGTCCTCGAGCGCGGCGCCGCCATCTCCGACGACAGTCCGCCGAAGGCGCTACACAGACTCAGAATCGACTGCAAGGAGCTGCGCTACGCGATGGAGCTCTTCCGCGCTCTCTATCCGCCGAAGAAGATCGGGCGCCTGATCCGAGCGCTGAAGTCGCTGCAGGAGAATCTGGGATCGTTCAACGACTACGGCGTGCAGCAGCAGATGCTGGGCGGCCTGGCCGACGAGCTGGGCACGAGCGATCGCCGGAGCACGGCGGCGGTCATGGCTCTGGGCCGCCTGCTCGACAAGCTCGAGCTGGGTGAGGCGAATGAGAGGGCAGGCTTTGCGCAGCGCTTCGCCGCGTTCAGCTCGAAGAAGACCGTGAAGCGCTTTCGTTTGATGCTTGGCGCGGAGGAGGCGTGAGAGTCCTGGCGCTCTACAACATCAAGGGGGGCGTCGGTAAGACGTCGTCGGCGGCGAACCTCGCCTATCTGGCCGCCCGCAGCGGCCGCCGGACGCTGCTCTGGGACCTCGATCCCCAGGCGGCCGCGACCTATATCTTTCGAATCCGGGCGAAGGTGAAAGGCGGTGGCAAGCGGCTGCTGAAGGGTGACAGGGAGATCGAATCGGCGATCAAGGGTACCGACTACGAGGGTCTCGACCTCCTTCCCGCCGAGTTCTCCTACCGCAAGATGGACGTGGCGCTCGGCGACATGAAGAAGCCGGCTCGCCGCATCGCCTGGCTGCTACAGACGCTCGAGGGCGAGTACGACGACGTCTTCCTCGACTGCGCGCCGAGCATCTCGCTCCTGTCGGAGAGCGTCTTCGTCGCGTCCGACGCCCTGCTCGTGCCGACCATCCCCACGACCCTCTCGCTGCGGATGCTCGGCCGGCTCGATCGCCATCTGGCCAAACACCGGCGCTTTCGAAGAGTCGAGGTGCTGCCGTTCTTCTGCATGGTCGACTGCCGCAAGAAGCTGCATCGGGAGATCACCGCCGACTCCGGCTCGCGCCAGGACCTGCTGGCCACGACGATCCCCTATTCGAGTCTGGTGGAGAAGATGGCGGTGCGCCGGGCGCCGGTCAACTCGTACGCCGGGTGGAGCGCTCCGGCGCAGGCGTACGAACGGCTCTGGGCCGAGATCGACCGGCGAGTTCCGGCCTAGCTGGCGGCGCTTCGCTACTCCGGGTGCCAGGAGCCCATGCGGTCGAGGCGCTCCTGCTGCGAGTCGACGGCGGCCTCGCCGGGCCCCGGCACCACACGCTCGTACCACGCGTCCGGCCTCAACACGCGCGAGCGAACGTTGTCGCGCAGATGCAGAAACAGGATGTCGTCACGCAGCGACCGGAGAAGCCGACGATCTCCCACCGGGAAGAGCAGCTCGACCCGTCCGTCCAGGTTCCGCGGCATCAGGTCGGCGCTGCCGAGCAGGATCTCCTCGTCGCCGCCATTTCGGAAGTAGTAGATCCGTGAATGCTCGAGGAAGCGTCCGACGATCGAGGTGACGCGAATGTTCTCGCTGATGCCGGGAATCCCGGGTCGCAGGCAGCAGATGCCGCGCACCTGAAGGTCGATCTCGACCCCCGCCTGGGACGCCTCGTAGAGCTTCAGAATGCAGGCCTTGTCGACCAGCGAGTTCATCTTGAAGGCGATGCGCCCCTCGCCGCTCTCGAGGTGAGCTGCGATCTCCCGGTCGATCCGTTCGAGCAGCTTGTCTCTCATCGAGTGCGGCGACACCAGCAGCTTGCGGTACCGATTCTTCTTGGAATAGCCGGTCAGTGCGTTGAACAGGTCGGACACGTCCGCGGTGAGATCGGGATCGGCGGTGAAGTAGCCGAGGTCGGTGTAGATGCGGGCGGTGACGGGGTTGTAGTTGCCGGTGCCGAGGTGAACGTAGCTCTGAATGCCGTCGGTCTCGCGCCGCACGATGAGGCACATCTTGCAGTGCACTTTGAGGCCGACGAGACCGTAGACGACGTGGACGCCGGCCTCCTCGAGGGCCTTCGCCCAGACGATGTTGTTCTCTTCGTCGAAGCGCGCCTTGAGCTCGACCATGGCCGCGACCTGCTTGCCCCGCTCGCGGGCCTCGCGGAGGGCCCGAACGACCGGGGAGTTCGGCCCGGTGCGGTAGAGGGTCTGCTTGATCGCGATGACGCCGGGATCCCGCGCGGCGGTGCGGATCAGGTCGACCACGGGCCCGAAGCTGTCGTAAGGCTGATAGAGGAGGACGTCGCGCTCCCGCAGCACCGAGAAGACGGTCTCCTCGCCGCCGAACGCCGGCGCGGTCAACGGCAGGAAGGGGGGGTCCTTCAGCTCGGGAACGTCCACCTGGGTCAGCTCCATCAAGTCGGAGAGCCCGAGCGGGCCGTCGACCTCGTAGACCTGGTAGGGAGAGAGTTGGAGGTTGCGGCTCAAGATGGACCGAATCCGCTCGGGCATGCGGGCGTCCACTTCGAGGCGGACGGCCGAGCCGAAATGGCGTTGCGCCACGACGTCCTGCATCGTGGTCATCAGGTCCGCCGCCTCGTCCTCCTCGATCTCGAGGTCGACATCGCGAGTCACGCGGAAGGCGTGCGCACTGAGGACCTCGAGGCCCGGGAAGAGAAGATCGAGGTTGGCAGCGACGACCTCCTCGAGCCACACGAGGTGACTGCTCTTCGACTCGACCAATCCGAGATGCTCGTAGCGGCCGGCCTTCTCCTCGCTGGGGATGCGGAGCAGGCGATGGAGCGCGTACGGCATCTTGAGCCGCGCGAAGCGCTCGCCGTGACCCGCGTCGCGGATCTCGATCGCGAGATTGATGCTCAGATTCGAGATGTGGGGGAAGGGGTGCCCGGGGTCGAAGGCGAGTGGCGTCAGCACCGGGAAGATCTCGCGCTCGAAGTGGCGCCGCAGGAGCTTCCGCTGCTTGCGCTTCAGGTCGGCGTAGTCGAGGACCCGAATCCCCTGCCCGGCGAGCTTCGGCTTGAGGTCCTCGCGCCAGAGGTCGACGCGCTCGGCGAGCATCGGCACGAGCGCCTCGCGAATGGCCGCCAGCTGTTCGCCCGGTGTCATGCCGTCCGGCGGGGCTTCGAGTGCTCCGACCTCGAGCTGGCGACGGAGCCCGGCCACGCGGATCATGAAGAACTCGTCGAGGTTGCTCGAGAAGATCGACAGGAACTTGACCCGCTCGAGCAGGGGGTGCCTGTCGTCGAACGCCTCCTCCAGGACCCGCTTGTTGAAGGCGAGCCAGCTCAGCTCGCGGTTGATGTAGAGACTCTTGTCGTCCGGGGAGGGCGACTGCGAGGGTGGGGCGGGGTCTTCGAGTGTCGCCAGAGCTGTCTCCGTTCGATTGCGTACTAGTATAGCCATCGGGTCCGCGGGTCCCGGTGCCAGTGATGCGACATCTCTATCTCGTGAGGCATGCCAAGTCCGACTGGTCGGGCGAGTTCAGCAGCGATATCGAGCGGCCGCTGGCGGCTCGTGGCCGGCGGGCGGCCGCCCTCGTGGGGAGGTTTCTGACCGCGGTGCGCCAGCAGCCCGATGCGATTCTCAGCTCGCCCGCCGTGCGCGCTCGCAGGACGGTCGAGATCGCGGCGGAGGCGGGGAAGTGGGAGTGCCCGATCGACATCGTCGATCGGCTCTACGGCGGCTCTCCGGATCAGTTGCTGGCGGTGGCCCGTGAGGCCGACAGTGGGGTACGGCGACTGCTGCTCTCCGGGCACGAGCCGACCTGGTCGGAGAGCGTCGGCCGCCTGATCGGCGACGCCCGCATCAAGATGGTTACCGCCGCCGTCGCCCGCGTCGACCTGCCGATCGAGAGTTGGTCGGACGCGCAGTTCGAAACCGGCACGCTGGCCTGGCTCTGCCCCCCCAAGCTGCTCGCACGCTGGGCCGGTTGATCGACCAGTCAGGACAGCCGGTAGAGCCGGCTCAGCAGGAGCTGCAAGGGGAATCTCTCCATCTTCCCGCCGCCGCTCGACTGCTCGTCGAAGGTCTCGATCCGGTCAGCTTCCACACCCTCGCCCCAGATCAGCACGGGTAGCGGGTCGGCGGCATGCTGGCCGCTCTCGGACAGAGTCGCGTGATCGGAGGCGACGGCCACCCGCAGCGGTCCGGAGACGCGCTTGAGGAGCCGACGCAGATTGCGATCGATCTTCTCGATAAACGCCACCTTGAGATCGGGCCGCTGATCGTGCGCCGCGATATCGGCTCCCTTCACGTGCACGATCACCAGATCGCTGCGTTCAAGCTCCTCGACCGCCAGATCGAACTTGTGAGCCAGATCGGTGTCGAGATTGGCCGTCATCTCCGGACCGGTTCTCGTTCGCGCGCCCGACCAACGCGCCAACCCGAGCACCGTCCGATCGCCGCTGATGCAGCAGACCCGAAGGGGGAGGCCCGCCTCCTCGAGCGGCAGCAGGCGGTGGATGCGGCCGGCGCCCCGGGTCAGGATGCCGTTGGCCTCGGGCAGGCCCCGCTTGCGTCGTTTGCGATTGATGCGGTGCGCCGAGAGGACCCGGCGGGCCTCACGCTCGAAGACCGCGAGGACGTGAGCCGTGTAGACGGCGAGCGGATCCTCCGGGTCGTCGGGCCGGGGCACGAGCGCCGGGCTGGGCAGCGCGCCCTCCCCGGGATCGCTCCCCTGGATGTCGGGCGACAGCGCCGAGCCGCGCAACACGATACCGAGCCGATGCTCCGTTCCGGCCCGGACCAGGACCTCGACCTCGCGCGCCAGACCGCCCGGTAGCTGCAGGCGGTCGATGGCTTCTGCCAGCTCCTCGACGCCCTCTCGAATGCGGCCGGCGCGACGATCGACGATCTGCCCGTCTTCGTCGAGGGTGGCCAGGTTGCCGCGGAGGGCGATGTCGCCCGGCTGCATGGCCAGGCCGGCGCCCAGCGCCTCGGTCGGCCCGCGCTTGAGGGCCATCGGCGACTGGCCGAATAGTGCCAGGCAGCCGGCGGCGGTATCGGCGACGACTCCCGGAGCCACGGGGTCGGCGAGGCCGACCTGCCCTTCCTTGGCCAGACGGTCGAGCGTCGGTGTCTCGGCCGCCTTGAGCGGCGTGCGGCCGCCGAGAGCTCGGACCGGTCGATCCG
>JAHEKO010000077.1 GCA_024638355.1 Acidobacteriota bacterium | reverse complement strand
TCGTCCTCGAGATCGGCCTGCACGGCATCACCAAGGGCGACGCCCAGTTCTTCGCCAACGGCCTGATCGGCGTGGGCTACAAGTTCTAGCGCGGCCTACTCGGCGCGGTCGGCGCTCGGCTCCCTCTGCCAGGGAGGGGGATCGGTGACCAGGAGCGAGAAGCGGCCGAAGTCGTACTCGCGCAGGCCGTCGGTCAGCACGAACGACGCGTGCCCGGCCTCGACCGCGGCGAAGGCGTCGGCCAGCGCGACCAGCTCGGTGCCCGGCAGGGTCGGCTCGTTGTGCGCCGGCAGGACGACGTCGACCGCCGGGGCGAGCGCGGCCAGGCGCCGGGCCGTGGTCCGGTAGTCGGCGAAGCTCGAGCCGGGCAGATGGGTGTAGAGGGTGGCCGGATAAAAGGTGTCGCCGGTGAACAGGAGGCGCCGCTCGCGATCCAGCAGGCAGAGCGCGTCGGGGGCGTGCCCCGAAGTCCCGAGCACCTCGAGCTCGACGCCGCCGAGGTCGAGGCGCTGCCCGTCCTCGACGGGCGTGCTGATCGTGAACGGCCGTGAGACGTAGGCGTCCGGCGAGAAGCCCTCGGGCGTCGGCTTCCAGATCCAGCCCGGGCCGACGAACTCGGCGACCTGATCGTGGCCGCGCCCGCGGGCGTTGGCGCGCGTGTAGTCGGTGGTGGTGCCGTAGATCGCGTCGAACGCGTGGTTGCCGCCGACGTGGTCGTAGTGGGTGTGCGAGTTGAGCACGGCGACGTCGAGGTCGGTCAGCTCGGACACCAGCCGGCGCATGTCGCCGATCCCGAGGCCGGTGTCGAACAGCAGCGCGCGCTCCGAGCCGAGGATCAGATAGGAGATGACCTCCTCGAACTGGCCCGGCTCGTAGATCGCCAGCACGCCGGGCCGGACCCGGTAGACCTCGAACCACTCCTGGCTCTGCTCGACGCGCTCGAGCCCCGACCAGGCCGCGCGGGGCAGCGCGTCCCACCAGCGGTCCTTGCCCTCGCCGCGGCCGCGCACCTCCTGATTGTCCGTCCCCGGCCGGCAGCCCCACACGAAGACGAGAAGCGCGGCGGCGAGGACGGCCGGGAGCGGCTTTCGGGTCATCTCGAACGCATGCTACGACAGCCCCGATCGGTCCGGCTGGTACAATGGCGCTGGGAATCGCTCACTTTGCATCAGACTTCACCGGATCCCAGAACCTCCCAACGAACAGCCTTTCTCGTCGGCGTCACCCTGTCGGGACAACCCGGCTGGGTAGTCGAGGAGCATCTCGAGGAGCTCGCCGAGCTGGCGCGCTCGTGCGACGTCGAGGTCGTCGGCGAGACGCTCCAGCGCCGCCGCACTCCCGACGCGCGCACCTTCATCGGCAGAGGCAAGGCGAAGGAGATCGCCACCGCGGCCGACCACCTCGGCGCCGACCTCGTCATCTTCGACGACGATCTGTCGCCCGGGCAGATCAAGAACCTCGAGGAGATCTGCGACAAGCAGGTGATCGATCGCAGCGCGCTGATCCTCGAGATCTTCGTCCAGCGCGCCCGCACCCGCGAGGCGCGCACCCAGGTCGAGCTGGCGCAGAACGAGTACCTCCTGCCGCGCCTCACCCGGCGGTGGACCCATCTTTCCCGCCAGGCGGGCGGCATCGGCGTGCGCGGCGGCGAGGGCGAGAAGCAGATCGAGGCCGACCGCCGCATGCTGCGCAAGCGCATCCAGCACCTCAAGCGCGATCTCGCCAAGATCGAGCGCAGCCGCAAGGTGCAGCGCCGCGGCCGCCGCCACGCCACGGTCATCGCCCTCGCCGGCTACACCAACGCCGGCAAGTCGACCCTGTTCAATCGGATGACGCGGGCCGGCGCCCAGGTCGAGGACAAGCTCTTCGCCACCCTCGACTCGAAGCTCCGCCGCGGCTCGCTCGACCACAACGGCAGGACCGCGGTCTTCTCCGACACCGTCGGTTTCATCCGCAAGCTGCCGC
The DNA here is from genome assembly GCA_024638355.1 of Acidobacteriota bacterium. Taxonomy (GTDB): domain Bacteria; phylum Acidobacteriota; class Thermoanaerobaculia; order Multivoradales; family JAHEKO01; genus JAHEKO01. The sequence goes on along the minus strand of JAHEKO010000077.1, from coordinate 9,246 downwards.
ACCACCTGGTCGCCTCGTTCCGCTCGACCCTCGAAGAGATCACCCACGCCGACGTCGTGCTCCACGTCGTCGACCGCGCGAACGATCGCTGGGAAGAGCAGATGGAGGTCGCCGACGAGGTGCTCGAAGAGCTCGGGGTGGAGCGCGACCGGGTGGTCATCGTGTTCAACAAGGCCGACCGCGTCGACGGCGAGCGCCCGGCGGCCGCGCCCGGCGCCGACTCGGTGGTCTGGGTCTCCGCGCTGACCGGCGCCGGCCTCGACGACCTGCGCGCGGAGATCCTCGGGCGGCTCAACGGCGCCGCGCCGTAGCCACCTTCGGCTCTACGAGGTCGGGGGCCGGAGCTCGGTGGGCAGCCCCATCTTCCCGAGGAAGGCGGCCCAGCGCGGATCCGCGTGGAGGTTGACGAAGAGCGGGCTGATCGCGCTGTCGGCCAGGCCCGTGTCGCGCTGCCGGTAGGCGCGCTCGAGCCACTCGAACGCCTCGTCCGGCTCGTCGCGGAAGGCGTGGACCTCGGCGATCTGGAAGGCGGCCGCCTCGCCGTAGTCCTCGACCAGCTTGTCGAGCGCCGCGTCGGCCGGGCCGCGTCGGCCGAGGGCGAAGTTGGCGAGCGCCATGCCCTGGAGCCGGAAGCCGTCGATCGCCTCCCGCTCGAACTCGGCGAGGGCCTCGCCCGGCTTGCCCAGCTCCAGGTAGATGAGACCGAGCCGGTAGTGCGAGGCGGTGCGCCCGGGCTCGAGCTCGAGCACCTTGTGGCCCACCGTCTCGGCCTCCTCGAGCCGGCCCGCGAAGTAGAGGTTGCTGGTCAGCGCCTGGTAGTTGCCGACGCCCAGCGGGTCGAGCTCGACCGCCCGGCGGCTGCGGCGAATCGACTCGTCGACGTCGCCGACCGCTCGCGGCACCAGGGCGAGGCTCGCCAGGATGTGCACGTCGCCGGGCGCCAGCTCGAGGGCGCGCCGCGAGGAGCGATCGGCCTCGGCCCAGTCCCAGTCGTAGCCCGACTTGATGCGGGCGCGAAGCGCCCAGGCCTCGGCCAGGGTGTCGTCCAGCTCGAGAGCCTTGGCCGCCGCGTCGCGCGCCGCGTCGAAGCCTTCGGCGAAGCTCAGGAAGCCGAAGCTCGCCTGGCGCACCCGCACCTCGCCCAGCCGCGCCCAGGCCAGGGCGTAGCCGGGGTCGATCGCCAGCGCCTGGTCGAAGTAGCTCGCCGCCTGCTCGAGATCCTCGCGGCTGCGGCGGTCGGAGAGGAACTTGCCCTGGAGCACCAGGTTGTAGGCCGCGCCGTCGGCGCCCCGCGGGGTCAGCTCCAGCCCCTCCTGGCCCAGCAGGCGGACCTCGAGGGCGGCGGCCACCGAGCGGGCGATGTCGTCCTGCACGGCGAAGATGTCGTCGAGCTCGCGGTCGTAGCGCGACGACCAGAGCTCGAAGCCGCTGGCGGCATCGACCAGGCGGACGGTGATCCGCAGGTCGGCGCCCGCCTTGCGCACGCTCCCCTCGAGAATGGACGCGACGCCGAGCCGCTCGCCGATGACCCGCGCGTCCTCGTCCGTGCCCTTGAACTGGAAGGACGACGTGCTGCCGACCACCTCGAGCCCGGGGATGTGCGACAGCACGTTGATCAGCTCTTCGCTCAGGCCGTCGGAGAAGTACTCGTTGTCCCGGTCTCTACTCTGGTCGACGAGGGGTATGACGGCGATCGAGGGCGCGCCCGACCGGGCGGCCGGGGCGGGCCGCGCGCCCGGTGCGCTCGCCTCTCGGGCCCTCCAGATGCCGGCGGCGACCAGCGCCAGCGCCACGGCGCCGAGCACGAGCCAGAGCGGCCGCCGCGCTCCGGCACCCGCGGGGCGTCGTGCCGGCCGGGCCGCCGCCACGCTCGACCCCGAGTCCGACTGGCGGGTCAGCCGCTCGAGATCGACCCGCAGCTCGCGGGCGCTCTGGTAGCGGAGCGAGGCGTCTTTCTCGAGGGCCTTATCGAGGACCCCGGCCAGCTCGTGCGGAATCCGCGGGTTGACGGCCGAGGCGTCGCGCGGGCTCGCGCTCAGGATCCGGTTGAAGACCACGCCCGAGGTCTGGCCGCCGAAAGGATGCGCCCCGGTGGCCATCTCGTAGAGGAGGACGCCGAGCGAGAAGAGATCGGTGCGCTCGTCGAGCTCTTCGCCGCGCACCTGCTCCGGCGACATGTAGGCGATCGTGCCGAGCATCGCGCCCGGCCGGGTCAGGGGGTCGGGCGCCAGCGCGGTCTGCACGCTGGAGTCGGTGAGCGTCGAGTCCGACCCGGCTTGGGCGGGCCGCTGAGCCACCATCGCCAGGCCGAAGTCGAGGACCTTGGCGTCGCCGCGCGAGGTCACGAACACGTTGGCCGGCTTGATGTCGCGGTGGACGATGCCCGCGGCGTGCGCGGCCTCGAGCGCCTCGGCCACCTGGGCCCCGATCCGCGCGACCTGCTCGACCGGCATCGGCTCCTTCTCGATCAGGTACTTGAGGGTCTGGCCCTCCATCAGCTCCATCACCAGGAACTGCCGCCCCGCCTCTTCGCCGAGCTCGTGGACCGTGCAGATGTGGGGGTGGTTGAGCGACGAGGCCGCCCGCGCCTCGCGCTGGAAGCGCTCGAGCGCCTTGGGGTCGCGGGCGAGCGGATCGGGGAGGAACTTCAACGCCACCGGCCGCTGCAGCACGAGGTCCTCCGCCTCGTAGACCACGCCCATGCCTCCGCCGCCCAGCTGGCGGAGGATCTTGTAGTGCGACACCCGTTTGCCGATCATCGGCGCGGCTATCGTACCTCGCAAGGCGAGTCGAAATAGTCAACCTGTCCCCGAAATAGAAAAGGGGCGGCCGCGAAGGGCCGCCCCGGAAACGAGCTTGGTTAAGAGCCTGGCTCTATTCGATGTCCACCACGAACCGGACGTAGCCGACCGTTCCCGGAATGTCGTGCAGCACCTGGCTCATGCCGATGACGCCGCACGCGTTGCAGACCGGCGGGTCTTCGTCGAAGATGTTGTTGAGGCCGACCACCGTCGAGAACGTGTTGTTGTTGCCGTACGGCCAGGTATAGCGGAACCGGACGTCGGTGAAGAACACGGAACTGAGCGGCTCGTCGTTGTTCTGGATGACCTCGTCGACCCAGCGAACCGTCATGCCGGCCTGGAACCGGTTCCGGTACCAGTCGAACGTGCCGAGCCACCTCAGCTCGGGGAAGCCGCGCATGAAGGTCTCGTCGGTGAGGGTGCCGGTGCGGTCGACCACGGTCAGCGAGCCGTCGGCGTTCTTGGTCTTCTCGATGTACTCGTCGAGCCACGTCGCGTCGAAACCGACCGAGAACCTACCCGAGTTGGTCTCCTGGCTGGTCCAGCTGAAGGCCAGATCCCAGCCCGAGGCCTCGATGCCGCCGATGTTCTGCAGCTGATTGTCGACCAGGTTGATCGCGCCGCTCGGGGCGCGCTCGACCAGGTCGCAGAAGAACGGATCGAGCGTCTCGACGCACGCGTCGATCACGTCGGCCGGGTCCTGTCCCTGGACGGCGTTGTCGATCTCGAGATCGTAGAAGTCGAGCGAGACCGACCACGGGCCGGGACTGTAGACCACGCCGAACGACAGGTTGTCCGACTCCTCGGGGGTGAGGGCCGCGTTGCCGGCGGAGACCGCCGACAGCTGCGGGTTGCGCTGCGTGAAGTTGGTCGAGATGCCGAGGGAAGCGCAGTTGTTGATGATGCCCTGCGGCTGCGGAGCGTCGCGCCCGCCCGAGTCCGAGCCGAACTGCCCGAGCACGTCGGCGCAGGGGTCGAGCTTGGTGAAGTCCTCACGCGCTGCGCCGCCGAACAGCTCACCGATACCCGGCGCGCGGATACCGGTGGAGATCGTGGCGCGCAGCGAGACCTGGTCGGTGGGCTGGTAGAGGGTGCCGATCTTGTAGGTGTCCTGGCCGCCGAAGGTGCTGTAGTCCGAGTAGCGTCCGGCGACGTTGACCTCCCAGTACTCGACGCCCGGCCGGCCGAACATCAGCGGGAAGTTGAGCTCGCCGTAGAACTCGGTCACGTCGAAGCCGCCGGCGGTCGGAGCCGACGGGATACCCGCCGTCTCGCCGCTCGCCGCGATCGGATCGGGCTGGAACGAGCCCTCGTGCTCGCGATACTCGCCGCCGACGGCGAAGGCGATGTTCGAGCCGTTCGGCAGCTGCGCCAGGTCGCCGGTGAAGTTGGCCGCGAGGTCGATCATGTCCTGCTCGCTGAAGTCACGCTGGGTGAAGGTGACGAAGTCGAGCATGTCCTGGGTGATCGAGCCGGTGCCGTTGGGGCCCTGGCCGCCGAAGAAGTTGAACGGCACGCAGTTGGGAACCTGCGCGCAGACCGCCGGGTCGCCGAGCGCGATGGCCAGCTTGGCGGCGTTGTGCGAGTTGCGCTTCTGCTGGAAGCCGCGGTTCTCACCGTAGTTCAGCGAAACGTCCCAGAAGAAGCTGCGCGAGCCGCTCGAGAAGTTGCCGTCGATGACGAAGCTGGCGAAGTAGGTGTCGACGTCCTGGTCGAACAGGCGCGGACCCGACTCGAGCGGCCGCCGGCCGAAGAACTCGAGATTGCCGTTGGCCACCGACAGGTCCACCCCGAACGGGTTGAAGGGGTTGTCGCGGTGGATCAGGATGTTGTCGTTGATCCGGTTACCGCAGCCGGCGCCGAGGCAGAGCGGCTCGGGCGCGGCCCGCGTCGAGGACTTGCGGTTGGTGTACGACAGCTTGACCGCCATCCGGGTGTTCTCGGTGAGCTCACGGGTAAGGCTCGAATAGATGTTGAGCCGCTCGCTCGGCGTCGCCAGGAAGTTGAAGCCGCTGCCGTTGTAGTTGAAGCGGTCCGTAGAGTCGAAGGAGTTGAAGTCGCCGCCGTCCGGAGTGTTGGGGTTGAACGCGGGAACGTTCGCTCCGCCGTCGTTGAGCACGCCGTCGTTCAGCGTGCCGTCCCAGAAGTCGAAGTTCGGACCCAGAATAAAGCGGCCCTGCGGGGTGAAGGACGAACAGAGCGTGCCCGGAACGTCGCAGCTGGTGGCGAAGGGGTTGGGGAACGCCGACTGCGCGCGGTCCGAGGTCTTGATGTCGCCCTCGTCGTAGTAGGAGGCGCTGACGATGATGTGGGTCTTCTCGTCGCCGCCGCCCCAGAGGCCGGTGAGCTCGGACGAGTCGCCGTCGCCCTCGCTCAGGTACTGGCCGGTCTGAACGGCGAACTGCATGCCGCGGAACTTCTGCTTGGTGATGATGTTCACCACGCCGGCGATGGCGTCGGAGCCGTAGATGGCGGAGGCGCCGTCCTGCAGCACCTCGATCCTGTCGACCACGTTGGCCGGCAGGCTGTTGATGTCCACCGCGATCGGCACGCCGGAAGCCGAGGCGCCGGGGACCCAGCGCCTGCCGTCCACCAGCACCAGGGTGCGCTTGGCGCCCAGGTTGCGCAGCGCCAGGTTGATCGCCCCGGCGCCGATGCCGTTGCCGTCCTGAGGAAAGCCCGAATTACCCGGCACATTGAATCGGGAGTTGATGGCCGAACCCGTCGACGGGAGCTGTTGAAGGCTCGTCCCCAGGTTGGTCAGGCCCGATCTCTGGATGTCCTCCGTCGACAGCTCGACGATCGGCGCCCGCTGCGCCAGCGGGCTGGTCGGCGTGCGCGAGCCGGTGACGAAGATCACCTCTTCGATCATCTCGGCGTCTTCCGCGGCTTGCTGGTCCTGCGCCTCCTCCTCTTCGGTCGGATCGTCCTGGGCCAGGGCAGGCTGCGGGATCGACCAGGCCGAGAGGGCCAGGCAGGCCACCAGGCCGAAACAAAACAGGTCAGGTCTTCTCGTCATTGTCACTTCGCCTTTCATGGGGGTCACCCCCTCGGTTCGTGGGTCGAGCATCCGAGTCAGCGGATCGAGGGCGGGGCCGGCGGCGCCCTGGAGGCGAGCCGCACTCCCGGAGCCTTGCCTTGCGGGAAGGGAATACGGGGAGCTGAGATGAGATCGCCTCTCATTTCTCTTGTGGCGAACAAGCACCACGTGCGGCTCGTGTCAACTTGTTGACGGCAACCTACCACACAGGGTTTAGAGAGAGGTACGCGTCGAGGCGGCGAATTGTTCCCGCGAGCCTGCGAGCCACTACACAGGCAGGCGCCGCCGAGTGTGCGAGGCTCGAGCCAGAGCGCGCGCCGATGCAGACTTTCAGTGCAGTCGTCAGCCTCCTCGAGCGCCACGCCGTCGGACTCGGCGCGCGTTCTCGATCGACGCCGAGCGCCAGCTCTTCGGCGTAGAATCGATTAGCCCTGGCGGGGGGCTTCACATTCGGCGCTCGAACGCCGTGAGCCACGTGATGGGGGGCAAACAACAAGACTACCGTCGCCTCTTCGAGAGGGTGCTCGACGGCGTCTACCAGGCGACTCCCGACGGCAAGATCGTCGACGCCAACCCCGCCTTCGTCGACCTGCTGGGCTACGACTCGCTCGACGAGCTGCGCGGGCTCGACCTCCAGCGCGACCTCTACGCCGACGGCGAGCGCCGCGTCGAGTGGCAGGGCGAGCTCGAGAGCGCCGGGCAGGTGCGCGACTTCGAGGTCACGCTGGTGCGCAAGGACGGCAGCAAGATCGTGGTGCTCGACAGCGCCTCGGTCGTGCGCGGCGAGCAGGGCGAGGTGCTCTTCTACGAGGGCATCCTCACCGACATCACCGGCCGCAAACGCGCCGAGGAGATGCAGTCCGTTCTGCTCAACATCTTCCGCGCGGCGAGCGGCTCGAGCGACCTGCGCGAGGTGCTGGCCACCACCCGCGCCGAGCTCGCGCGGCTGATCGACACCTCGAACTTCTATGTTGCCCTCTACGAGGAGAGCACCGGCCGCTACTCCTTCCCCTACCACGTCGATCAGTACGAGCCGGGCGATCAGCCGCCCCAGGCGCTGCCCAAGAGCCTCACCGACTACGTGCGGCGCACCGGCCACCCGCTGCTGGTCGACGAGAAGACGCACGATCGGCTGAGCGCGAGCGGCGCGGTCACCCTGGTCGGGGTCGCCTCGCCGATCTGGCTCGGCGTGCCGCTCAAGAGCGACGACGAGGTGTTCGGCGTTCTCGCCGTCCAGAGCTACGAGGAGCGGGCGCTCTACTCCCATCGGGATCTCGAGCTCCTGACCTTTGTCGCCGACAACATCGTGCAGGCCGTCCAGCGCAAGCGCGCCGAGCTCGAGCTGGGCCACAGCGAGCGGCGCTTCCGGGCGCTCTTCGAGGCCTCACCCGACGCGATCTTCGTCGAGGACAGCGAGGGCAACGTGCTCGACGTGAACCCGGCCGCCGAGGCGCTACAGGGCATTCCGCGCGAGCGCCTGGTCGGCATGAACGTAACCGAGCTCGTGCCTCGCAAGGGCGTCGATGAGGTGCTCGACCGGCACCGGCAGCTCGTCGCCGGCGAGGTCGCCATGGTCGAGGGCTACACCTACGCCGCCGACGGCCGGGTCATCCCCGTCGAGGTGCGCTCGAGCGCCTTCGAGTTCGCCGGCGAGCCGGTCGTGCTGCTCCACGTTCACGACATCACCGAGCGGCGCCAGCGCGAGCAGCGCCTCGAGCACCTGGCGCGCTTCGACGCCGTCACCGGGCTGCCCAACCGGTTCCTGTTCGAGGATCGCCTGCAGCAGGCCGTCGTCTCCTGCCGGCGCACCGGCGAGCAGCTGGCGCTCCACTACCTCGATCTCGACGAGTTCAAGCAGGTCAACGACACCTTCGGTCACTCGGTCGGCGACGCCCTGTTGCGGGCCGTGGCCATCCGGCTCCAGACCCTGGTGCGCGAGACCGACACCGTGGCGCGCCTCGGGGGCGACGAGTTCGCCATCGTCCAGGCCGGCGTGCGCGGCGTGACCGGCGCGAGCGCCTTCGCCGTGCGCGTGCTCGAGCAGATGCTGCGGCCCTTCGACGTGGCCGGCCACGAGGTGCTGGTGTCGACCAGCATCGGCATCACCCTGTCGGGCGCCGCCACCGCGCCCGAGGAGCTCGTCAAGCAGGCCGACCGGGCGCTCTACAAGTCGAAGGAGCTGGGGCGCGGGACCTTCCGCTTCCACGACGAGAGCCTCGCCGAGGAGGTCCAGCGCTACGTCGACGTGCGGCGCGACCTCTCCGGGGCCATCGAGCGCGGCGAGTTCTTCCTGCTCTACCAGCCGCAGGTCGACCTCGAGAGCGGCGCCATCGTCGGCGCCGAGAGCCTCGTCCGCTGGCGCCACCCCAGCCGCGGCGTCATCACCCCCGAGGAGTTCATCCCGGTCACCGAGCACACCGCCCAGATCATCCCCATCGGCTTCTGGGTGCTCGAGGAGGCCTGCCGCCAGCGCCGCGAGTGGTGCGACCAGGGGCTCGCCCAGGTGCCCACCGCGGTCAACCTGTCGGCCGTCCAGTTTCGCGACCCCAACTTCGCCCACAAGATCCACCGCGTCCTCGAGACCAGCCGCGTCCGCCCCGAGCTTCTCGAGCTCGAGCTCACCGAGACCCTGCTCATGCGCGGCCCCGACGCCGTCCGCAAGACCCTTCTCGACTCCGCCGCTCGCGGCATCTCCGTCGCCCTCGACGACTTCGGCACCGGCTACTCGTCCCTTCAGTACCTGCGGCAGTTCCCCATCCACAAGCTCAAGATCGCCATGCAGTTCGTCCACGGCGTCACCGACGACCCCGACGACGCGGCGATCGTCTCGGCGGTCATCAGCCTCGGGCACCAGCTCGGGCTGCGCGTGCTGGCCGAAGGCGTGGAGACGGCGGAGCAGCTCGAGTTCCTCAAGGCACACGGCTGCGACGAGGGGCAGGGGTTCTACTTCTCGCGGCCGCTCGAGGCGGCGGAGTACGCGAAGCGGTTGGGGTGATCCGAGAATCACCGCGCGGGTGCACTGCGAAGCGCCGCCGGTGAACTTAAGCTTTCCCGTTATTTCGATGCCTTAGGATCGCGGTCAGGGTTCACTGACACGACCGTTGATGACGGCTCCTGCGCTTCGGCGTAGGAAGGAGGGGGAGGCTATGAAGCCTGGGCAGCGGGATTACCGGCGCCTGTTCGAGAGGGTGCTCGACGGTGTCTACCAGGCGACGCCCGACGGGAAGATGGTCGCCGCCAACCCGGCCCTGATCGAGATGCTCGGCTACGAGTCACTCGAAGAGCTCCAGGCGATCGAGATCGGTCGCGATCTCTATGTCGATCCGGACCAGCGCCGGGAGTGGCAGGAGGAGCTCGAGCACGCGGGGCAGGTGCGTGATCTGGAGGTCACCCTCATCCGCCGGG
>JAHEKO010000076.1 GCA_024638355.1 Acidobacteriota bacterium | reverse complement strand
CGTGCAGCGCCACCAGCGCTCCGAGCTGGGCGGCGTGGATGGCGTGGTTGATGTGGTAGCTGCCCAGGAGCTCGAACTCCTGCAGGCCGATCGAGGAGAGGAGCGTCACCGACGCGACGAGGCCGGGGGCTCGCTCGGCGAGCTCGAGCGCGACGCCGCCGCCCATGCTGAAGCCGACCAGGTGGACGCGGTCGAGCCCGAGCCGGCGGGCGAGAGCTTCCATGTACTCGGCATGAGCGCGAATCGAGTAGTCGGCGACATCGCGGGCGCTGCGCCCGAAGCCCGGCAGATCGGGTGCGATCAGGCGGAAGCGATCCTCGAGCAGCGGCGCGAGAGCGGTGAAGTCACGGCTGCTCCCGGGGCTGCCGTGCAGCAACAGGAGGACCGGCGCGACGGGCTCCGCCGGGCCCCACTGCCGATAGGCGACGCGCACCGGCGGACCTTCGCCGCCGGGCTGGGGCAGGCTCAGGCTCGGCCGGGTGGGGGCGGGCTCAGGAGTGCTCTGCCAGCGGACCGCGTGCGAGGCGAGCAGCAGGACCAGATAGCCGCCGAGAAGCCACCAGCGGAGCTTCAACGGACAACTCGCCCCTCGCGGCGCCAGTGCTCGAGAGTCGAGGGCGCGACTCCGAAGGCGCTCGGCGCGGGGTGGCCGCCCAGCCGCAGCGCCAGCGCGACGAGCGCGTAGTGGTGAACGGTGTGGCTGGCGAGAAACTGGAGCTCGCGCCCCACGGTCGATTCGACCCGCTCGCCGGCCGGAGCGGCTTCGGGGTGGACGGCGATTCGCTCGGTCAGCCTGCCGGGCTCCAGCGCCGCGATTCGTCCGGCCGCCGCCGCCAGCGTCTCGATCGCGGTTGCGCGATCGCTCTCGACGTCGGGCCGGCGATCGCGGCTGTCGTAGTCGACGATGCGGCGCTCGAGGCCGTCGAGAAAGCAGAGGTAGAAGTCGAGACAGTGCCGGAAGTGCGGGCCGATGGCGGGAGCCTCGAGGCCGGGCTGCCGATCGGAAGTGTAGGCGTCGTCGGGCAGCTCGCGGAGCAGGCGGATGCCCTGGTGGATGAGCTCGGCGTTCTGATCGAGAAGGGTCCGGCTCATGTGGAGGCTCTCGAAGAGGCGGGCATCAGTTGATCGAGCACCGCCTGGCGCAGCTCGAGTGCCAGGCGCTTGCGATTCGAGCTCGCGATCGGCTGCGCTCCGAAGCGGAGCTCGGCTCGAAAGCCCGGCATCGAGAGGAGACGCAGGAAGTGCGGGACGAAGGGCGCATCTCCCCACCAACAGACGGCATCGGCCGCCGCCGGCTGGCCCTCCGAAGTAGCGTAGCGCAGGCTGGCGTAGGAGACCGGCTGCCGCAAGCGGACGGCGATCTCGAGCAGCGACGGCCGGAAGTCGAGGACGCCGCTGCCGTTGGTGCTGGTGCCCTCGGGGAAGAACACGATGCCGCAGCCGTGGTCGAGGTGCCGGTTCATCTCGTCCAGTACCCGCGAGAGGTCGCGGCGCGACTCACGGTTGAGGAAGACCGTGCCCATCGCCCTGCAGAGGACGCCCAGGAGCGGCCAGTCGGAGACCTCGTACTTGGAGACGAAGACCGTATCCAGGCGGCTGGCGAGGAGCAGGATATCGACGTAGCTCAAGTGGTTCGAGACCAGGACGAAGGGCGCCCGGGGCGGGGTGCCGTAGCTCTCGACGCGTGCGCCCATCAGCCACAGCAGGCTCCGGCAGATCCGTCTGAGGATGAAGGCCCGCCAGCGCGACCAGGCGCGGGCGGAGCCGGCGACGAAGGGTAGTCCGAGGCCCCAGACGAGGAAGAGGAAGGCCACGCTCGAGGCCATCAGCGGCAGGCGCACGGTCGGCAGGACGTAGCGCACGGTCAGCGGACGAAGTTGCGGAGCATCCGCGGCGGCACGGCGTAGAGGTCGGACAGCATCAGGAAGTCGATGGTCTTGAACCGCCGATCGATCGCCGGCGGGCTGCAGATCTTGGCTCCGTGATGGAGGTAGATGCGGAAGAGGTCGGGCAGCAGCGAGCCGTCGGACTCGACCGGCTCGCCCTGGTCGTCGCAGCGGTATCCGGCGCGCGTGCGCACCTCGATCTCGGGATGCAGATGGTCCTCGCGGCGCAGGTAGTCCAAGAGCCCGCGGCCGACGCGCGGGTCCTGGCTCTTGACCGAGGAGCAGCCGAAGAAGTAGCGCTTGCCGTTGGCGATGCCGTACCGTGCGAGGCCCTTCCAGAGCAGGAAGAGGACACGCACGCTGCGGTGCCGGGCGGTGACGAAGGCGCGGCCGATCTCGACCGCCTGGCCGACGACCGTAGAGGGGAGATCGGACAGGTGGTACTCGGCTTCGCAGTAGAAGCCGATCCGCTCGGCCGCCATCTCGGCCGTCTGCATCCGATAGCCGCCGACGATCTCGCCGCTCGTGGCCTCGCGAACGATCAGATGGTGGCAGACCGCGTCGAACGGGTCCTCGTCGCGCCCGGTGACGTAGGACTGGTCGAGGCCCTCGCCGAGCTCGAGGTTGAAGACCTCGAACCGCAGGCGCAGGACCTCGTCGAGCTCGGCCGCCGTGCGCGCGAAGGAAAGCTCGTAGCGGCCCTCGCGGACCGGCTGCTCGGGCAGCACGGTCGACGCCGAATGGGAGCCGGGGCTCAAGCTAGTCAGAGCTCTCTCCCGCGCCCGCCACCCGCTGGAAGTCGGCCGCCGCCGCGCGCAGGTAGAGGAGTCCGTCCAGCGTCACGACCTCGCCTCGCACCGTCACCGGCTCGGCGACCAGGTGCACCAGCTTCGAGCCGATCGGCTCCCCCTGCTCTCCCGAGATCACCAGGTGACGCAGATCGCCGCCGCCATCGGCGACGACCAGCAGCGGCGGAATGCCGCCGCTGATACAGCGCGCCGCGCAGGCGCGGTGCGGCTTGCCGCGCCCGGGCTTCATCACCCCGAGGTAGCACTTGCTGTCGAGGATCTCGCCGGTGAGGGTCTGCCTGCCGAGCGAGCTCGGGCCGCCGCCGCCGGTCACCCCGTCGAGCAGCGCGGGCGCCTCTGCGGTGAGCTCGATCATGCGTAGCGGATCACGCCGGATGAGCTGGCCGGATGCCCGCACCCTGCGGCCGTCGAGCTCGCGCAGCTCGTCGCGCGCCCCGCGCTTGCCGAACTCGACCAGGAGGTGCGGCGCGCTGTCGCTGCCCGCTTCGACGTGCAGCACGGGATATGGCGTCGCCGCCAGCCGCCCCTCGAACTCCTTGACCGTGCCGAACTCGAAGTACGAGTCGGCGAACTCGCCTTGCGCACTCACCAGAAGGATCGGCAGGGCGACGGCCAGGACGAGGAGCGCGACCACGACGCGGCGGAGCCAGGCGGCGAGCGCGGGCGGCGCCGTCTTCTGGTAGCCGATGTAGAAGTCGTCCCGGTCGGCTTCGTCCGACGCCCGCTCGGCCCGAGCCGGCTCGAGCTCGGTACCGGCGGGGTGGGGCTTCGGATCGACGAGGACGCGGTCGTCTTCGACGCGGACCTGAAAGGTGGGCACCTTCTCGGTGAACGGAGGAGGCGAGGCGCCGTCGGCCAGCCGGTACTCGTAGCCGTGCCAGGGGCAGACGGCGCAGCCGTTGACCACGCGACCCTCGCCGAGGGGTCCGTTCTGGTGCTGGCAGACATTGGAAAGCGCGAAGAGCTTGCCCTGATGGCGGAAGACCGCGACCCTTTCGCCGCCGATCGAGCGGATCGCCGCGCGGTCCTCCGGGATCTCCGCCAGCGCGCAGAAGTCGACGAAGTCGCCGGCGGGCGCCAGGTTGCGGTCGCCGCGGCGCTCGCGCAGGGCCGCGAGCAGGTGGAGGCCGCCGACGACCCCGAGGCCGACCAGGAGAACGGCCGCCAGGATCGGATGGGTCTCGTGCTGCAGAACGCCGAGGGCGACGTGCAGCACCACCAGGCCATAGGCGACGTAGACCGCCAGGTGCAGCCGCTTCCAGGTCGGCGCGGTCAAGTTGGCGAGCCAGAAGTCGTGGCTGGTGGCGGCCATCAGGAACAGGATGCCGAGCGCGGCGAGACCGAGCGGCTGGAAGGGAAACTGCGCCAAGCTGTCCCAGCGCGGGTTCGAGGTCAGCACGCTCACCAAGGGGTTGACGTTGCCGAGGGCGTGGAACTGGACGATTGCGAAGCCGCCATGGGCGAGCCCCATCGAGAAGGTGATCACGCCCAGGTGGCGCCGGTTGTAGAGGAGCGGCAGAAACCGCCGGTCGAGACGCGCGAGCGGGCCGATCATCAGCACCACGTGAAGCAGGAACAGGGCGCCGGTGCCGAAGGCGCGGATCAACAGGGTCTCGATGGTGATCTTCGGGCTGAGTGCGAGACCGGCGCCGACGAACGCTCCGAGGTAGAGAAGCAAGCCGGCCAGGACGACTCCGTCGTAGAGCTTCTTCTGACGGTTCCAGCCGACCGCCTTGTAGCCGACGGTCACGGCCGGGCCTCCTCCAAGGCCGGCAGCTCGTCCACCGCCGGCACCGGCTGGCGCGCGGCCAGCGCCGCCCACACGAGTAGGGGCAGGGCGAGCGCCGCGAGGAGCCACCACCGCCGATGCCAGGCTCGCAGCGGGGCGATCATCTTCCCGCGGCCACCCGGTGCGCGTTGGTCTCCGTGGGCGGCTGGCGTTGGCCGGTCCACCACCTCCTGGCGAGTATCGGCCACAGGGCGACGGCGGCGGGAAAGATCAGTAGCCGGAATCCGGCCGGCGCGCCTCGAGCCCCGGGATCGATGCGCGCGGCGCCTCGCCAGACGAACGCGATCGCGAAGAGACAGCCGATCCCTGCATAGATGCCCAGCCCCCCTACGAACCAGCTTGCCCAGGTTGCGTTCATTCGAAGCCCATGCCGGACCCGAGCCCGCCCGAGGGGGCGCTTGAGTTTCCGTGGCTCGGACGATCCGGAATCGCGGTCAATATACATGAAGCCGCGTGCCGAACCGCCCCGCGAAAGGCGGCGCTTTCGCTACCCTACGGCGCCGCTCGAATCTCTGATCGCCCGGCGTGCGCCCGGTCGCCGAGTTGGCACGTTCGCTGCTACGGTAGCCAGCGATGTCGAGACGAATCGCCGCTGCCGCCGCCCTCCTTTCGCTTCTGGAACCGGCCGCCGCCTGGTCCAAGGAGAAGCCCATCCCGACCAACCGGATCTTCCTGGTCGGCGATCGTGCCGGTTGGGTTGAGACCAAGCTCGAGGCCCGTCCACAGGACCTCGTGACCATCCGCGCGGGCTCGCAGGTCTGCTTCAGCGGCGGCAGCGAGGAGTCGTGCGTGCGCGCCGAGGGCTGGCCGCGCGCGACCTATGCCGCTTCGTGGCCGAGCGACGCCGCGGCTTGCGACGATCCCTTTCCGGAGTGGAGCCACGGAGCGGTGGTCGCGGTGATCGGCGAGACGCCGGTACTGGTCGGCAAGCAGACCTCGGTCAGCGGCCACGAGGGAGCCGTACGGGTCGGCATCAACGACTGCTCGTTCGACGGCGAGCTCGGCAACGAGGGCCAGTTCAGCGTCGTCGTGGTGGTGGAGAACCCCGGCGCGAAGGCGGCTCGCAGCGGCCGCGAGCTGATCGATGCGGCCCTCGAGGCGATGGGGGGCAAGGCGATCCGGGCCGTCGAGAGCCTCGCGACCCGTGCCGACTGCACCGCTCCCGACGGCGTCTCGTTCACCACCGAGGTCAAGTCGATCTTCCCCGATCGGACGCTCTTCAAGCAGAGCTCGGAGGCGGGCTCGGCGGAGTGGCTCTTGAGCGCCGAGAAGGCGTGGCGGATCGATCGCGAGCTGGGGCAGAGGAAGCCGGACAAGAAGGCGGTCCGGTTCGTGCGTGGACACGAGTTCCACGCCATGCTCTTCGAGCTGGACGAGCGGTTCAGCGCACACACGGTGCCCGTCGAAACCGAGGACGACGAGCCACGAGACGAGCCGCAAGCGGCTTCCGCCGATGCGCCGCTCCAAGCCGCGTCGGACTGCCTCCGCGTCGAGATGCTCGACGCCTACGGTGCGCCCGCCGCCGTCTGCCTCGATCCGGAGAGCTATCTGCCCGTCCGTCTCAGCTACCAGCCGGCCGGCAAGAAGAAAGAGCCGACGATCGAGATGGAGCTCGAGAGCTGGACCGAGATCGACGGCGTCCAGTACCTCGAGACGTTCACTCTGCGCCACGGCGACGCCGGCTTCACCTACGACTTCGTCGAGATCCTGCCCAACTCGGTCGAGCGCGCGCAGTTCCGCGAGGTCTCGGAGAAGACCCTCAGGGACATCCGCAAGCGGCTGAAGAAGGAGGCGAAGGGAGAGGCGGAGGACGACGCCGAGGACGGGGAAGAGGCCGAGGACGGGGAGGAGAGCGAGCAAGAGGAGCCGAGCGACCCGGGTCTCAACCGGCGAGCGGGAACCGGCAGGTCGGACCTGACGCGCGGCTGAGCCGGCGGTCGAGGGTCGCCAGGGGCAGGTCGAGAGCCTCGCCGAGTTGCCGGCTACGACGTCGCCCGAACGCTGACCGGCGTGCGCACGTACGACACCTCGCCGCCGAGCTGGTCCTGGACGGCGACGGCGACGTGGCCCTCGTCGCCCCAGAAGGGAATCTCGACGGTGTAGACGAACTCCGGCTGCCCGCCTTCGATGGGTAGCCGGAGCGGAACCGTCTTCTGGCCGACCTGCGAAAGCTGGCCGCGCTGGCCCAGGATCACCACGAAGACGGTGAAGAGCCCGCGGTGGATTCCTTCTTCGGGGAGCAGGACGAGGCGCTCGAGGGGCACCTGGACGTCGAGCTTGACGCTCGTCAGCCCGCGCTGGACCGCGGTCTGCTCGCCGAGGGCGAGCCGAACCTCGAGCGGATTGGACGAGCGGCCGTGGAGCAGCGCCGAGACCACGCGGTCGGCGATCTGCTGGTCGGGCCGCTTGCTGACGTAGCTCTTGCGGTGCCTGAGGCTGATCCCGGGGCGGTCGACCTCGACCTTGACGCGGTGGCTGCGGCCGTCGCCGGGTGACGGCGGCACGAAGGCGAGCTGGTAGCCGGCGGCCCAGTCCTCCTTCACTCGCATGAGCGGGCGCTCGATGTCGTTCGAGTCGAGGAAAGCGGTTCCGCCGGTCTCGTCGGCGAGGAGGTAGAGGGGATCCTGCTTGTTGCGCTTGCCCTCCATCTCGGTCTGGAAGGTGGTTCGGGCGGAGTCGACGCTCGCCGAGCGGTTGGTCGCCATGTGGGCCTGGAAGGTATAGAAGCTGACCTGGTAGGTGTTGGCGTTCCCCGCCAGGCGCGTCCACTGGTCGGCGGTGTTGTACTGCTGCAGCTCCATGGGGGTCTTCATCGGGTCCCAGCGGGTGTACTTCGCGTTGCCCAGGAGCTCGGTGTCGAGGGCGTTCTCGAGCCCGGCGTTGGCGCCGGTGCCGTCGCACAGCTCGCTGGCGAAGCGATAGGCCTCGGCGCCGGCGACCAGGGGGATGCCGTCGCTCACGTGCAAGAGGACCTTGCGACCCTCGAAGCCGGCCAACGAGTTGACGAAGCGGTCGAGCTCGCCGATGGTGCTCAGCACCCGGCCGTGGACCTGCTGCGCGTGCGCCTGGGCGATGAAGCCGAGATCGACGCACGGGTCGCCCCTGAAGAATCCGTCGGAGGTGTTCATCTCCGATTGGCGGCGCTCGATGATGTCGAGGATCCGCTGGTCGTCGTAGCCGGCGAGGAGGCTGACGGCTTTCGACTTGACCTGCTCGGCGAGAACCTTCTGAAGCGCCTTGCGGTCACGGCTCATCGGCAGCAGGACCTCGGAGGTACCGCCGAAGGCGACCACCATCACCTCGTCGGTCGGCTCGAGATAGTCGAGGAGGTTCGCCGACAGCGTTCGAATCAGGCGGGCTCGCGAATTCGGGTGGAGATGCAGGTCGTCGAGGAAGATGACCAGCCGTCGCGGAATCGGCGGCGCGCCCAGCGCCGGACGCTCGCCGGCAGCTTCGCTCACGGTCGTCGTCGAGCGAGCGGCGCGGGCCGGAGTGAACTGGCTGATCCTCACCGGCGCGCCGTCCTGAGACAGCCGGAAATCGTCGACCGTCAGATCGGTGATCGGCGTTCCTTGCTTGTCCTCGACGAAGACGTCGACCAGCACGAGCTCGACCTCCACCCTGTCGCCGAAGACGGCCTCTTCTTGGGCCGCGGATGGAGAGATCGCGAGCGAGAGTGCTAGCGCCGCCGAAAGCGCGGCCGGGCCCCACGAGTCACGAGTCACATCGACCTCCTCTTGTTCCCACTCTAGTACGAGCGAGGAGGAGCCGCGATTCCTTCGGGACGTCCCGGCCGGGTCAGGCTAGAAACATGTCGGGCGGCTTGCGCCGCCCGACGAAGGAGGTTTGTGCATGGCGGGAAGGATGCGTTTGTGACCCGTTGGACTCCCCTGCGGCATGCATACTGTGAGACGCTTGTCGAGCCCTTGGGGTTTCCTCTCTGGGACGAAGCGCGCCCGTGAAGGTGCCAGCTGCGGGAGGCGGCGTCCCTCTCCCTCGCGCGAGGGGAGGGGCCTGGAGTGCGGCCGTTTAGTCGAGCTAACGCGAGAGTCTGTCGAGCTGGCCGCGGTAGCTGCGGCTCAGCGTCAGCCGCTGGCCGCCGTCGAGGATCACCAGATGCTCGCCGTGCTGGAGCGGCCGGATCTCGCGGATGCGCTCGATGTTGACGATGGTGGAGCGGTGGATGCGCAGGAACATCTCCGGGTCCAGCCGGCTCTCGATCGAGCTCATCGTCTCGCGCAGAAGGTAGGCCTCGCCGTCCGAGTTCAGGCGCACGTAGTTGCCCGCCGCGTCGATCCAGTCGACATCCTCCGCGCGCAGGAGCCGCATACCGCGCGGCGACTTGACCGTCAGCCGCTCGGCGTAGCGCTTCCGCTGCCGGAGCCCCGCCAGCAGGGTCTGCAGCTGTTCGTTGAGCTGCCGGTTGTCCGACCGGTCGAGCTGCTCACGGACCTGGTCCAGCGTGCGATGAAAGCGGGCCTTGTCGAAGGGCTTCAGCAGGTAGTCGATGGCGTGCTTCTCGAACGCCTTGACGGCGTAGCGATCGAAGGCGGTGACGAACACCGTCACCGGCATCCGGTCGGCGTCGACCCGCTCGATCACCTCCAGCCCGTCGAGGCCCGGGATCTCGATGTCGAGGAAGAGCAGGTCCGGAGCGTAACGCTCGATGGCGTCCACCGCCGCCGGTCCGTCGCCGCACTCGGCGATGATCTCTACGTCCTCTTCAGGCTCGAGAAACGACTTGATCTTCTCGCGCGCCGGAGGCTCGTCGTCCACGATTACGGTGCGAATAGTCATAGGGGAGTTCAGCGCTGTCGGAGATCTCGGTGGAGTGATGGTAGGGAAGCTCGAGGACCGCGACGGCGCCGACGTCGGAGCGGTTGCGGATCTCGAGTCGCTGAGCGGCGCCGTAGAGCTGTTCCAGCCGGCGGCGGGTGTTGCCGAGGCCGACGCCGACCCGGGAGGGGTCGAGGTACGGCGACATGAGGCCGGAGCCGTTGTCGCTCACTTCGATTCGCAGCCGGTCTTCGTCTCTCGCGGCGGCGATGGTGATCCGGCTCTTGCTGTTGCGCTCCGCGAGGCCGTGGCGGATGGCGTTCTCGACCAGCGGCTGTAGGACGAGCGACGGCACGATCGCGCTCTCGAGGGCGGGGTCGATCCGCCGCTCGACTTCGAGAGCGGAGCCGAAGCGCGTGCGGGCGATATCGAGATAGTGCTCGAGGTACTCCATTTCTCGACGCAGCGGCACCTCCTGGCGGTTCGCGTCTTCCAGCGTCAACCGTAAGAGGTCTCCGAGGTCGGCGATCATTCGGTCGGCGCGGTCGGGGTCGGTGTAGATGAGAGCGGAGATCAGGTTGAGGGTGTTGAGCAGGAAGTGCGGCTGCATCTGATTGCGCAGGAAGGCGAGGCGCACTCGCGACAACCTCGACTCGAGCTTCGCGCTTTCCACCAGCCTCGAGGTGTAGCGGCGGTAGTAGTTGAGCGCGTGGGTCACCGCCAGGATCGCCGAATAGACGAGCGTGTCGAAGACGGCGCCCTGCACCAGGATCGCGCTCGCCGTGAACGGGTGGCCGTCGGCATCGACCAGGAGGTGCAGGCCGCGATCGATCGACAGCCGCAGGATCAACAGACCGGCAGCCACCAGGAGTCCGGCGAGGACGTAAGGGGGAAGCCGCGTGCGCCAGGTCGAGCTGCCGATAGGCCGCGCTTCGACGGCGTTCGACAGGGTCCACCCGAGCGGGATCCACAGCAGCCAGACCAGATACCAGGAGGCGAGGGCGAGCCAGGGGATCGGTTGAAACTCGAATCGGTAGGAGATCGCGAGCAGGCCGCCGAGCGCTACGCCGAGCACCGCCCAGGCGATCGCGATCGGTCGAGTCTGACGTCGCACCTCTCTTCTCACGGCCTCTCTGCCTAGCAACAACTGATCCACCGAAGTCGGTTCGACCTCGAGGCGGTCGCTCCTCGCCTTGTCTTTATCTACGCCTCGACCGGAAGAGGGTTTCTAGCGGTTCGTCCCAGACGGGCGTCCTCTCCGGTCGCTTTCGAACGGTAATTTGGATCGCCGGCTTCAAGCTGACGAATCGACGGCGTCGGGATGCCGCCCCATTTCGCGCCCCGTCCCTCGTGGGTCGCCGGTCGTCCCCGATGGCCGCGCCTGAGCGCTCGCGGCCGAACGTGGCCCTGCCATTGCTCTTGCCGAGACGCGAGTGACCACACCGAGAAGCGGCTGCAAGGCGCAGTCAACCGCCGTTCGAAAGAACGGTGAACCAGAGAAAGGAAGGAAATACCGAACATGAACAAGAGCAATTGGCGCAGCACCGTTGCCTTTGTCGTGGTTCTGCTGCTCGGCGCGGGTTTCGCGCTGGCGCAGGAGAACACCGGCAACGTCTACGTCGAGGTCAAGGACACCCAGGGCACCGCGCTGCCGGGCGTTACGGTCGAGCTGAGTGGTTATGGCGCGACCCAGACCCAGATCACGGGTGCCCAGGGCCAGGCCCGCTTTCTCAAGCTGGATCCCGGATCCTGGCAGCTCAAAGCCAGCCTCGACGGTTTTTCCACCGTCGAATACCCCGCGGTCGACGTTCGCGCCGCCCGCAACACTTCGATCGAGGTCGAGCTGAGCTCGGCGGTCGAGGAGGTCATCACGGTCACGTCCGAGAGCCCGCTCCTGGACGAGCGTCGTGCGGCCACCGGCGCCACCATCAGCCAGGTCGAGCTCGAGAAGATCCCGACCGCACGTGATCCGTGGTCGGTCCTCTCGCAGA